>JAICPQ010000055.1 GCA_025929745.1 Burkholderiales bacterium
CGGCGCGAAGCGTCGCGCCGTCCATCATCGCGGAATCCATCTGGTTCTCGCCGTCCGGGTTGTAGCTCGTGCCGCGGCCGGCGTTGATTTGCGGCGAGTCCTCGAGAACGACGAGGGCCGCGACGACGGCATCCAGCGCTGTCTTCTCCGCATGTCCGGCCTCGAGCGCCCGCTCGAGCACGGCGAGTTGCTGTTCTCCGGGCTTGTCGTCGCGCCGTACGCCGGCGCCGCCATGCACCACGATCACCATCAGACGTTGCGCGAGTCGTACGCCCAATGGAGCAGCGACTGGCGCTGGCGCGGGCGGCAGGCGAGGTCGCGGCGCGCGCAGTGCTTCTCCAGCTGCGCGAGGTGGCGGCGGATGTTCCGCCAGCGCCGCATCTGGCGCGCGTCGTCGGCCCCGCGGCGCCCCATGTAGTAGCGGCAGTACCACTGGAACCAGCCGCGCGGGTCGTCGGGATGAATCCAGCCCTTCGCGCGCCAGACGCTGAGCGGCTGCGAGGCGTTCACCTTGAAGAAATTGAGCCCGGCGTCGTGGCGCTCGGCGCAGAGCTTCGCACGCTCGAACCACTCCGCGGGAAACTCCTTGCGGCAATCGGTCATGTATTTGCCGCCGAACACCCCGATCTTGAGCATCTCGGAGGGCGTGAGCTCCGGGCGGAACTCCGCATCGAAATTCTTGCCCGGCGGCTCGGTAAGCACGTAGGTGTAACCGCGCTGCATGCGGTCGTTCACGACGACCCGGCGCGGCTTCACGCCTTGACTGGCTGCTTCTTCGCGCTCGCCTTCGCCTGTTGCCGAAGCTTGTTCCTGATTTTCTGCTTGCGCCGGCGGTTACGCAGGTTGCGGCTCGTGTTTCGGCCCATGGAGGTCTCCTTTCGCGGTATCAACGTTCGGGTTCGTGGCTCAGCTCGATGCCCACGGGGAAGTGATCCGAGCCGAATTTGCGCAGACGCTTGAATCTCACCAGACGGAAGTGCTTCGTGTGGAAGCAATGGTCGAGCGGATAGCGCAGCACCGGATAGCGGGCATGGAACGTATGGTAGAAGCCCCGGCCGACGCGCGGGTCGAGCAGCCCCGAAATGTCCTGGAACTCGTAGCTGGTGCGCGACCAGGCGACGTCGTTCAGGTCGCCGAGCACGATCGCGGGGACGTCCCTGCCCCTGAGGCTGCGCGCGACCAGGATGAGCTCGGCATCGCGCGGCTTCGCATCCTCGGCCTCCCGCGGCGCCGGTGGACGTGGATGCAGGCAGTGGAGCTCAACGAGCGTGCCGTCGCGCAGCTTTACGAGCGCGTGGATCGAAGGCACGTCCGCCTCGATCAGGAACTCGACCTTCGGCTTCACCAGTTCCAAACGCGAATAGAGCAACATGCCGTAGGTGTTGTTCTGCGGCTGGCGGACCACATGCGGATGCGTTTCGGCCAGCACGTCCAGTTCGCGTTCCCACCATCCGTCGGTTTCCACGGCAAGCACGATGTCCGGGTCTTCCTCGCGGATGATGGCGAGCAGCTCATCGGAGTCGCGATTCGTCATGAGCACGTTGGCGAAGACGAGCGCAATCGTGCGTTGCACATGGCGAGTGCTCGCACGTCGGACTTTCTGACGGGCAAGGAAGGTGTAGGGATACATCATGTACGCCTGGTAGGCCACCGACAGGACCAGGAGCAGGGCGAACGCAGCGTGCCATGCGCTCCAGTCCTCGACAAGCAGCAGGAACACGAACAGCGTGGCGGCGGCGATGACGAGGATCTGCAGGCGCGGGAAGTCGAAGATGCGGATCCACCAATCCTTCTTGCGCACGAGCGGCAAGGCTGTCGCGACGATCATCGCGGCGCCGAGGAGCACCGTCAGGGCAAACATCGCGCTCACCTACTTTGCGGGGCGGAAGCGCAACGCGCTCCACACCTCGTCGATCGCGATCTGGCGCACGGCCTGCACGCCGCGCGCCAGCATGTGCTTCCACACGATGTCGCGGTTGAGATCGGTGCCGAGCTGACCGGCCTTGGGGTAGGCGAGCCACGCGAGACGATCGGCCTTGGCTGCGGCGACGAGCGGACCGACCTTGCGCTCGAGCTCGGCAAGGTTCGTGACAAAAACAAGCAAGCCATCGGCGGCCGGCGACGTTGTGGCTTTCACGCCGACAAGCTTCACGCCCACGGGTTTCCCGAGAACACGCAGCTTCATGCCCGGTTTCAGGTTCAGCTTCTTCACAACCCGAGGTATGCCTGACGCACGCGGTCGTCGTGCAGCAGCTTCTCGCCGCTGCCGCTCATGACGACGCGCCCGTTCTCGAGCACGTAGGCGCGGTTCGAGATCTTGAGCGACACGGCGACGTTCTGCTCGACAAGGAGGATGGTAAGGCGGCGCTCGTTAAGCATGCGGATGGTGTGCAGGACCTCCTGCACCACGACCGGCGCGAGCCCGAGCGAAGGTTCATCGAACATGATGAGCTCGGGCGCGCCCATCAGGCAGCGGCCGATGGCGAGCATCTGCTGTTCGCCGCCCGACATCGTGCCGGCATACTGCGCCTTGCGTTCGGCGAGCCGTGGAAACATCGCGAATACGTCGTCGAGGTTGCGCTTCGCCGAAGCGCGCGCGCGCGGCACCATCGCGCCCATCTGCAGGTTTTCGAGTACGGTAAGGCCCGGGAAGACCTGACGGCCTTCCGCGACCTGGCCGATGCCGAGGTTGCAGATCTCGTGCGATTCCAACCCCGAAATGGTCTTGTCCTTGAAGACGATCCGGCCGCGACGCGGCTGCTCGATCCCGGCGATGGCGCGGATGAGCGACGACTTGCCGGCGCCGTTCGCGCCGACGATGGCGACGATCTCGCCTTGGCGTACCTCGAGGCTCACGTCGGCGAGGGCCTGGGCGTCCCCGTAGAAGAGATCGAGGTCCGAGACCGAGAGCATCACACTTCGGTTTCTTCGCCGAGGTAGCACTCGAGCACCGCCGGGTTGCGTACGACCTCCTGCGGCGCGCCGCGCGCGATGACCTCGCCGTGATGGAGCACCACGATTTGGCGCGCGAGCGCCATGACCGCGCGCATCACGTGCTCGATCAGCAAAATCGTCAGGCCGTCGGTCCGGTTGAGCTCGCGGAACACCGCGACGATCTGGTCGCACTCGGTGGGCCGGAGTCCGGCCATGACCTCGTCGAGGAGCAGGAGCTTCGGCCGGGTGGCGAGCGCGCGCGCGACTTCCAGGCGCTTGCGGTCGGGAAGCGTGAGCGAGGAGGCGAGCTCGTCGCGCTTCGGCCCGAGCCCGAGCTTCTCCAGCGTGCGCAGGCTAAGAGCGCGCGCCGCAGTGGGGGTTTTTTCGCGCAGCAGCGCGCCCACCATCACGTTGTCGACGACCGAGAGGCCGGCAAAGGGCTTCACGATCTGGAACGTTCGGCCGATTCCGGCGGCGCAAATGCGGTCCGGCCGGCTTGGGTGGATCGGCTGGCCGTCGAAGCGCACCGAGCCGTGGTCGGCCGACAAGGCGCCCGCGATGACGTTGAAGCAGGTGGTCTTGCCGGCGCCGTTCGGTCCGATGAGGCCGGCGATCTCGCCCTCGGGCACGGCAAAGGTTACGTCGCGAACGGCGCGCAGACCGCGGAAGCTCTTGGAGATTCCTTCCACCTCGAGCAGCGCCGGCATCAGCGTTTCGCCTTTCGTTCAAAGCCCAGAGCGCGCGCGAGCGGCGGCCAGACGCCGTCGGGAAGAAACACGACGACGACGAGCAGGCACAAGCCGTAGAACACCTGCTTCACGCCCGGTACGTCGATGCCCAGGCGCAGCATGAGCTCGCGCATCCCTTCGGCGAGTCCCGTGATCAGCAACGCGCCCACCAGGGGTCCGAGCAGCGTGCCGATGCCGCCGATGATCGGCCCGAGGATCAGCTCGATCGAGCGCGAGATGTGGAAGATCTGCTCGGGGAAAAGGTTGTTGTAATAGAACGCGAACACGACGCCGGCAAGCGACGTCATCGCCGCGGAGAGCATGACGGCGATCATCTTGTAGCGGAAGAGATTGACGCCGAGCGCCTGCGCTGCCTCGGGGCTCTCGCGGATCGCCAGCCAGTAGTAGCCCGTGCGCGAGCGCAGCAGCGCGTGGCACAGCCAGAACGCGCCGACCGTCAGCGCCAGCATCACGTAGTAGAACATCACCGGGCTGCCGCGCAGGTTCCACAGGTCGTTCGCCGCATAGCTCGCGACCGGGAGGAACAGGCCCGAGGAGCCGCGCACCCATGTGAAGTGGTCGAAGCCGATGCGCGCGAACTCGGCGAAGGCGATGGTGAGGATGGCGAAGTAGACCCCCGCGACGCCGAAGCGGAACGCGAGGAAGCCGATGAGGCCGCCTGCCGCCGCAGAGATTGCGACCGAGGCGCCGAGGCCGATCCAGGGACTCACTCCGAAATGCACGTAAAGTGCGGCGGCAGCGTACGCGCCGAGGCCCACATAGAGCGAGTGTCCGAGCGAAAGCTGCCCGGCAAAGCCCATCATGATGTTCCAGGCCTGGCCGACGTAGGCGAAGTAGAGAATGAGAAAGCCCACCGCCAGCAGGTAGCCGCTCGCGAATAAGGGGAACACGAGGAGGAGCGCGAGCAGCGCAGCCAGTGACACGAGGCTACGGCGCGGTACGCCCTCGACAAGGCCGCCCATTAGGTGGACTTGCGCCCGAGAATGCCTTGCGGCCTGAAAAGCAACACCAGCACGAGCAGCCCGAAAGCGAACATGCTCTTCGCGGACGGCACGAACAGCACGCCGCCCAGCGCTTCGGTGACGCCAATGAGCAGTCCCCCGAGCAGCGCGCCCGGCATCGATCCGAGCCCGCCGGTGATCACGATGACGAAGGCGAGCAGCGTGTAGGCTGGACCGATCGCTGGCGTCACGTCGCCCACCACCATCAGCATGGTGCCGGCAGCCCCGACGCAGGCCGAGCCGAGGCCGAAGGTGAGCGCGTAAAGACGCTTGACGTTGAGCCCGACCACCCGCGCGCCGTCGTAGTTGTCGGCGCACGCGCGAATCGCCTTACCGGTGAGCGTAAAGCGGAAAAACGCAAATAGCGCGCCGCTCACCGCCAATGCCGCCACCGCGGCGTATACCTTGGCCGCATCCACGATCACCGGACCGAGCTGAAAGCTGTCAAACGAGTAGGGGGTGGTGATGCCCTGCGCATCCGGGCCGAAGACGATGAGCTGCACGTTCACCAGGATGATCGCTACCGCAACGAGCAGCATGAACTGGCTGTGCTCCGGCCGATTGATGAACGGATTGATCAACCCCATCTGCAGCAGGTAGCCGAAGACGAAGAGCGCCGCCGCGATCGGCACGAGCAGCACCAGCGGGTCGAGCTTCAGCGCCGAGAAAGCCACGAGCGTGAGGTACATCGCCAGCGTCATCATCTCGCCGTGCGCGAAATTAACCACGCGCACCACGCCGAAAATCACCGAGAGGCCGAGCGCCATCAGCCCGTAGACCAGGCCGGTCAACAGGCCGCTGGCCGCTACGTTGAGGTAGATCTCGAGCGGCAGATCAGCGCTTGTTGTACGGCCGCATCGGCAGCTCGGGCTTGGCGTTCGCCGCTTCCTTGGGCGCCACCGTCACCAGCTTGCCGCCGCGGTTCTGGATCGCGGAGTTCTTCAAGGCCGAATTCTGGCCTTTTGCGTCGAACTGGATCCCGGGACCCGGGCTGACATTGTCCTTGATGTTCGTGGCGCGGATGGCGTCGGCGAGCGCCTTCGGCTCCGCGGAGCCGGCGCGCTTGAAGGCGTCCGCCGCGACCAGCAGCGCCTCGAAGGTGTAGACGTGGTTGGTGTTGAGGTTGATGTCCTTGAACGCCTTGTTGTGCGCCGCCTCGAGCTGCTTGGTGAGCTTCTTGTTCGGGTCGTACCAGGGCACGAAGCTCATCGGCCCGTCGGAAAGCTTGCCGAGGGTGCGCAGGTACTGATCCTCGTACCATCCCGGGCCCATGCTGAGCACCGCCATGGGATTCCAGCGCTGCTTGACGAGCTCGCGGGTGATGAGGATGGCGTCGTTCAGGCGGCTTACCATGACGAGCGCCTCGGCGCCGCTCGCTTTTGCCTTGGACACCTCCACCGACAGGTCGCGCGCCGCCGGATCGTAGGCGATGGTGTCGACCACCTTGTAGGGAATCTGCGGGAACTTCGACATCACGCCGGTGAACCCCTTCTGCATGGCGACGCCGAACGTATCGTTAACGTGCATGAACACCGCGGTCTTCGGCGCATTTCCGGTAACTGAGAAGATCTCGAGCTGGTTGGCGAACGCGTCGCCGAGGATCATCGGCGCGGTCGCGAAGTTGCGGAACACGAACTTGTAGCCCTGCTCGGTGATCGGCGGCGCGGCGGCGATGTTGATCACCAGCGGGATGCCGCGCTGCTCGGCGACTTGCGCGATCGCCGTGGTCTGCCCCGAGTCGAAGGCGCCAACGAGGAGCTGCGCGCCCTCGCTGATCAGGCGCTCGGCACGCGCGCGCGCCACGTCGACGTTCGACTCGGTATCGCCGTTCATGATGTCGAGCGACGGCAGACCCATGTCGGCGAGCACCTTGGTCGCCACCTCAACGCCGCGATGGCAATCCTGGCCGATTCCGGCCTGCACGCCCGAGCGCGGCAGCAGCACGCCGACGCGCAGCTTCTGGGCCTGGGCTCTGACATAGGGTACTGCTGCGGGAACCGCGGCAAGCGCAGCCGTCGCCGCGATCGCCTTATTGAACTGACGGCGTTTCATGTCCTCTCTCCTCCTTAGTGTCCGGTATTCTAATTGAGCGATGAGGCAGACCCGCAAGGTTGCGCTCGGCCCGAAGGACGTCGCGGTCGAGCGCCGGGCCGGCGGTATCCTGCATCTGCGCTCGCCGCATTCCCTCGGACCATATCCGCGGAAGCTTACCGAGCGCCTCGAGCACTGGGCGGAGACCGCGCCGCACCGAGTATTTCTCGCGCACGGCGAAAGAACACTCACTTACGCGCAGGCACTCGAGCGCGCGAAGCGCGTGGGTCAATACCTGCTCGACAAGAAGCTTTCCGCAGAACGGCCGCTCGTCGTGCTCTCGGGGAACGACATCGAGCATGCGCTTCTCCATCTCGGCGCCATGTACGTCGGCGTCCCGTACGCGCCAATCTCGCCGGCGTATTCGCTTCTCTCGACCGATTTCGCGAAGCTCCGCGCGATTCTCGAGCTCCTGACACCGGGGCTCGCGTTCGTTTCTCAGAGAGAACCATTCAAGAAGGCCCTCGAGATTGTGAAGTGCGAGGTCATCCATCGCCTGGAAGAGCCGCGCGCGACCTCTGGGGTGGACGAGGCGCAGGCGCGCGTAGGACCCGACACGATCGTCAAGTTTCTTTTCACCTCGGGATCGACCGGGACGCCGAAGGCGGTGATCAACACCCAGCGCATGTGGTGCTCGAACCAAGCGATGATCCAGGCGATGCTGCCTTTCTTTCGCGACGAGCCGCCGGTGCTCGTCGATTGGGCGCCGTGGCACCACACCGCTGCAGGCAACCACGACCTCGGCCTCGTGCTCTACAACGGCGGCTCCTATTACATCGACGACGGCAAGCCGCTGCCGGGCGCCATCGAGACCACGGTGCGCACTCTGCGTGAGATCGCGCCGACCTGGTACTTCAACGTGCCGAAGGGTTTCGAGATGCTCATCCCGTTCCTGCGCGCCGATACGGAGCTTCGCGCCCGGTTTTTCTCGAGGCTGAAAGTTCTGTGGTTCGCCGGAGCGGCGCTGCCGCAGCATGTGTACGACGAAATGAAGGAGCTCGCCCATCGAACCTGCGGCGAAGAGATTCCCTTCCTCACCGGCTTTGGCGCCACCGAGACTGCGCCGGCGACGCTCGGCCGCACCTGGCCGTCGGCGAACGTCGCGAACATGGGATTCCCGCCGCCGGGCGCGGAGCTGAAGCTCGTACCATTCGAGGCCGCCTACGAGCTACGCGTCAAAGGGCCGCACGTGACGCCCGGCTACTGGCGATCGCCCGAGCTAACGGCACAGGCGTTCGATGAAGGCGGCTACTACCGGCTCGGCGACGCGTTCCTGTACGAAGAGGGCGGGCTGGTGTTCAAGGGCAGGATCGCCGAGGACTTCAAGCTCTCCACTGGAACGTGGGTGTACGTCGGCGAGTTGCGCGCGCGCCTCATCCAGCATTTCGCCCCGCTCGTGCGCGATGTGGTCATCACGGGCGAAGGCCGCGACGAAGTGGGCGCTTTGATTTTTCCGGCCGCCGCGGCTTCAGCCGAGCATCTTCGCGATCGGTTGAGAGCGCTTCCGAGCACCGGCAGCTCCAACCGTATTGCGCGGATCATGCTGCTGGAGGAGCCGCCGTCGCTCGACGCCGGCGAGATGACCGACAAGGGTTCGATCAACCAGCGCGCCGTACTCGCACGCCGGAAAAGCCTCGTGGCGGAGCTGTATTCGGACTCGCAAAGGGTACTGCGCGCATGAACCTGAAGAACCTCGTCGCCATCGACGTGCACACGCACGCGTGGAAATCGGCGCTGCAGGTCGACGACAAGCTGACCGAATCGCAGGAAGCGATGGGGCGCTATTTCCGCTACCAGCCGCAGCACCAGACGGTGCCCGAGATGGCCGAGATGTATCGCGAGCTCAAGATGGCTTTCGTCGTCTTCACCGTGGACAGTCCGCGGGAACCGAGAAAGATCTCCAATGAGGAGATCGCCGAGCTTGCGCACAAGAATAGCGACGTGGCGATCCCGTTCGCGAGCATCAGTCCGCACCGCGGCGCGGAAGGCGTGGCGGCCGCGCGTCGCCTCATCCGGGACTACAAGGTGCGCGGGTTCAAGTTCCATCCCTCGGTGCAGGAGTTCTTTCCGAATGACCGCCTGGCATACCCGCTCTACGAGGTCATTGCCGAAGCGAAGCTGCCAGCGCTCTTCCATACCGGGCAGACCGGCGTGGGAGCCAAGACGCGTGGCGGCGGGGGGATCCGCCTCAAATACTCCAACCCGCTTTACCTCGACGACGTCGCGGCCGATTTCCCGGACATGCCGATCATCCTCGCGCACCCTTCATTCCCCTGGCAGGAAGAGGCCCTGTCGGTGGCCACCCACAAGCCGCAGGTGTACATCGACCTCTCCGGGTGGTCGCCGAAGTACTTTCCGCCGATCCTCGTCCAGTATGCGAATACGCTCCTCAAGGATCGCATCCTCTTCGGCTCCGATTACCCCGTGCTTGCGCCGGGGAAATGGGTCGAGGAGTTCGAAAAGCTGCCCATCAAGCCCGAGGTCCGCGCGCTCATCATGAAAGAGAACGCGGCGCGGCTTTTGCAGCTCTAAGCCAAATGCCCGTACGCCAGGAGATCCACGAAGGCCTCGTTCCGGTGAAGGTCTATACCGGCGAGATGGAGCCCGCCGCGCGCGCGCAGCTCGTGAACATCTCGCGCCTGCCGATCGTGCACCACCACGTGGCGGCCATGCCGGACGTGCACCTCGGTATCGGCGCGACCGTGGGCTCGGTCATTCCCACGAAGCGCGCCATCATCCCCGCCGCCGTGGGCGTCGACATCGGCTGCGGAATGATGGCGGCGCGCCTTTCGCTCACCGCGAACGAGCTTGATGAGCAGTCCTTGAAGAAAACCTTCGGCCAGATCAGCCGCGATGTGCCGGTCGGCTTCGACCAGCACCGCGACGCGCGCGACGCGGCCAAGCACTTCAGAAAAAGCCTGACGCGCGTCATGGAGAAGCACCCTGGCATCGGCAAGCGCGTCGGCAAGAACTCGCATTGGGCACAGCAGCTCGGCACCCTCGGCGGCGGCAACCACTTCATCGAAGTCTGCCTCGACGAGTCGAACCGCGTCTGGGTCATGCTGCATTCCGGCAGCCGCGGCATCGGCAACGCCATCGGCAGCTACTTCATCGAGCTCGCGAAAAAAGACTCCATGAAGAATAACGTCCATCTGCCGGACGCGGACCTCGCCTACTTTCCGGAAGGCGCCAAGCACTTCCACGATTACGTCGAAGCGGTGGGCTGGGCTCAGGACTACGCGCGCGCCAACCGCGCCGAGATGATGGAGCTCGTGCTCGACGGCATGCGGCGCCATCTGCCTTCGTTCGAAGTCACCGACGAAGCGGTGAACTGCCACCACAACTATGTCGAGCACGAGGAGCACTTCGGCGAGCGCGTCTGGCTGACGCGCAAGGGCGCGATTCGCGCACGCGTGGGCGAGCTTGGCATCATTCCAGGCAGCATGGGCGCGCGCAGCTACATCGTGCGCGGCAAGGGCTCGGCCGAAAGCTTCCATTCCTGCGCCCATGGCGCCGGCCGCCTCATGAGCCGGAATGCTGCGCAGAAGAAGTTCTCGCTCCAGGATCTTCAGGCGCAGACCGAGGGCGTCATCTGCCGCAAGGACAAGGGCGTGATCGATGAGATCCCGGGCGCGTACAAGAACATCGACGAGGTCATGGCGAACCAGTCCGACTTGGTCGAGGTCGTGCACACGCTGAAGCAGGTCATCTGCGTCAAAGGCTGATGAAGATTGCCGTCATGGGGGCGGGGGCTGTTGGCTGCTACTACGGCGGCATGCTCGGTCGCGCCGGGCACGAGGTGACGCTCATCGGACGGCGGCGCCACGTCGATGAGGTAGGGCGCACCGGTCTTCTGCTGGAAACGAAGGAGTTCAAAGGGCGGGTGCGAATGGGCGCGAGCACGGACGCTGAAGCTGTGCGCGGCGCCGAGCTCGTGCTCTTTTGCGTGAAGTCGACCGACACCGAGGCCGCCGGCGCGCAGCTCGGGCCACACCTCGATGCGCGCGCGTTGATCCTGAGCCTGCAAAACGGCGTGGATAACGCTGCACGGCTGCAGTCGCTGCTCAAGCAACGCGTGGCGCCGGCTGTCGTGTACGTCGCGACTGAAATGGCGGGGCCGGGCCATGTGAAGCATCACGGGCGCGGAGAGCTTGTCATTTCGCCCGAGGTCGCGCAGTGGAAGGACACCTTCGCGAACGCGGGCGTGCCGGTGCAGATCTCGGACAATGTCGTAGGCGCGCTTTGGGCGAAGCTCATCGTGAACTGCGCGTATAACGCGCTTTCCGCGATCACCCAGCTGCCGTACGGCCGGCTCGTGCAGGGCGAAGGCGTGGAAGGGGTGATGCGGGACGCGGTGGACGAATGCCTGACCGTGGCTCGAGCTTGCGGCATCACCGTGCCCGGCGAGCCGCAAGAAACCGTGCGCAACATCGCGCGCACCATGCCGACGCAATACTCGTCCACCGCGCAGGACCTCGGGGGCGGCAAGCGCACCGAGATCGACCACCTGAACGGCTACGTCGTGCGCAAAGGGCAAGCGCTCGGCATTCCGACGCCCGTCAACGGGACGCTGCAGACTCTCGTCAAACTGATGGAGAAACGATGACTTTCACCCGCCGCCGCGCACTGGGCGCGGCCTTGCTGATTCCCCTCGAAAGCCTTGCACAAACCTGCGGCATCGTCACGCCGCGCCAGACCGAAGGGCCGTTTTTCACTCCGAAATCGCCTGCCCGTTCTTCGCTCTTGGAAGGCAAGGAAAAATCCAGGCTCGTTCTCCTGGGAACGGTGCTCTCGGCCCAGTGCAAGCCGGTGCCCAACGCCCTGCTCGACTTCTGGCATTCGGACGAGGCGGGCGAGTACGACAACCGCGGCTTCCGTTATCGCGGCCACCAGCACGCCGACGCGCAGGGACGCTACCGCCTCGAGACCATCGTGCCCGGCGAGTACCCGGGCCGCACGCGCCACATCCACGTCAAGGTGCAGGCGCCGGGCGCGCGCGTGCTCACCACGCAGCTCTACTTCCCGGGCGA
>JAICPQ010000078.1 GCA_025929745.1 Burkholderiales bacterium
GATGGTTCTCGCGATCGGCGACGTACACCCAGCCTTCCGCGTCGGTGACGACGTTGTGCACGATGTTGAACTGGCCGGGATCGGTGCCCGGCTCGCCCCAGGACAAGAGCAGCATGCCGTCGGGCGAAAACTTGTGGACGCGCGCGTTACCGTATCCATCGCTTACGTAGATGTCGCCGCGCGGCGAGAGCGCGGTGTGCGTGCAGCGGTGAAACGGCGTGCCGCTCATGTAGGGCGCAGGCTGCCCGGGCACGCCTAGCTCGAGCAGCACCTTTCCGTCGGTCGTGCACTTGCGCACGATGTGACCACCGTCGTCGGTGCAGTAGAGGATGTCGTTCGCGTCGATGTGCAGCCCGTGCGCGCGCGGAAACGTGCCCTCGCCCCAGGACTTGATGAAATTGCCTTCGCGATCGAACACGATCATCGGATGCTCGCCGCGGTTGAAGACGTAGACGCGGTCCTTGCTGTCGACCGCAACGGCGGCGACGTCCTTGAATTCCCAACCGTCGGGCAGCTTCGCCCAGTTCTCGACCACGCGATAGCGCTGCGCGCCGCTGCCGAGTACGACTTGCGTCTTAGTGTCCATGGCCGCTCCTGAAATCGTTGCGCCCGCTGCGGTCCACGCCGCGCACGAGCCATAGCGGCCGGCGCGCGAAGTCGACCGGCACGCCGCTCCTGCCTTCGGCCGGGCGCAGGGTGCGCTCGAACACCGAAGTGGACGGCATGTAACGCAGCGCCGCGCCGGTCCGGCGCCGGCCCGAGGTGTTGGGCTTCGCGCCGTGAATCATGTAGACGTCGTGCAGCGACATCTGCCCGGGCCCGAGCTCGATATCGACCGCCTGCGATTCATCGAACGCGCCCGCGGCGAGGCGCTGGCTGAGCGTGAGATCAGTGCGATCCTCGTGCAGGTGCTCGTGCAGGCGTCGCGCGGCGTGCGAGCGCGGGATTACGCGCAGGCAGCCGTTTTCAATGGTCGATGCTTCGAGCGCGACCCATGCCGTGCACGTCGCGAGCGGCCGGATCGGCCAGTAGTGCCCGTCCTGGTGCCAAGGCGTCTCGTAGCCTTCCTCGGCGGGCTTGCAGAATACGTGGCAGCCCCAGAGGATCACGTCGTCGCCGAGCACGCCGGACACCAACTCGACAATCTCGGGATCGCGTGCGAGGTCGAGGAACGCGCGGCTGCCGCGCACGCCTTCGCCGTTATCGCCTTCAATGTGCGCGGAGACCAGCTTTTCTGGACGCACGCCGGGGTTGTCGCGCAGCAGGCGCTCGAGCGCCTCGACCATCTGGGCGACGCGCGCTTGCGGTAGTCGGTAGTGGGGCACCACCCAGCCTTCGCGCCGGTAGTGCTCGATCTCGTCGGGTTGGAGTCGAGCCACGGCTACAATCATCGCATGGCCGCGAACGAACAGCTCGCCATGCTGGTGCAGGCCGATCGGGTGCACCGCTCCGTTTACGCCGATTCACAGATCTTCGAGCTCGAGATGGAGCGCGTCTTCGGCCGCGCCTGGCTGCTGCTCGGGCACGAGAGCCAGGTGAAGAACCCGGGTGACTACTTCACCACGCGCATGGGGCGCGAGCGCGTCATCGTTGTGCGCGACGCCGAGGTCACGGTCCTCATCAACCGGTGCATGCACCGAGGTTCCATGGTGTGCGCGGAAGGCCGCGGGAATGCCGAGCGCTTCGTATGCCCGTATCACGGCTGGAGCTACGACCGCGCCGGCGCGCTGCGTGCCGTCCCGTTCGCGAGCGGCTACGACAAAGCCGCGCTCCCGCAGGGGCTGAAGAGCGCGCCGCGCGTGGCGGTGTATCGCGGGTTCATCTTCGCGTCGCTCGCGGACAGCGGTCCGAGCCTCGAGGAGTTTCTCGGGCCGGCGAAGGCGTCGTTCGACGACTTCGTCGACCGCGCGCCGGGCGGCGAGCTGGAAGTCGCGGGCGGCGTCTTCAAGCACGCTTACAACGGCAACTGGAAGCTCATGCTCGAGAACCACCTCGACGGCGCGCATCCCGCTTGGGTGCACGCCTCATCGGTGGCGGTGGCGCGCAGCGCACCGGAGCCCGGAAAGCCGGGGGACGAGCACTATTACGACATCGCGGTTCGCCAGATGCGCCAGAACGGCGCGCCGGATGCGGTGTGGGAAGCGGTCGGCATCTGGACCACGCCGTATGGACACGGCTACATGGGCGACTACCACGACGATTCGCGACTGGTGGCCGGAATGGGTAACCCGGTGTTCGAGGACTACCGGCGCCGGCTCGCGGCGCGCGTCGGCGAAAGAGAAGCCGACCGCATCCTCCGCGTTACGGTGTGGAACACGATCGTGTACCCGAACGCGTCCTTCATGAGCCAGTTCCGCCAGCTGCGCATCGTTCATCCGCTCGCGGCGGATCGTTCCGTGGTCTACACGTATTCATTTCGCATGAAGGACGCGCCGGCGCAGATGTTCCGCGACACCATCGCGTTTGCGAACGTCGTGAACGGAACGGGCTCCTGGGTGTTGACCGACGACCTGGAAGTGTACGAGCGCATCCAGAAGGGGTTCTCCTCCGGCGCCGTGGAATGGGCTTACATCGGACGCGGCCACGGCCGCGATGTGAACGAGCCCAACGGAGCGGCACGCGGCGCCACTGGCACTAGCGAAATCTATATCCGCGCTCAGCTCGCCGCGTGGCTGCGCTACATGTCGCAATGACGGTCGAGCAGTTTCTATATCACGAGGCGCGTCTCCTCGACACCGGGCAACTCGAGGCCTGGCTCGATCTCTTTACCGACGACGCGACCTACTGGCTGCCGCTCGAGCGCCACCAAAAGGACCCGCTCGAGACGAGCTCGCTCATCCACGACGATCGCACGCTGCTTGAGCTGCGCGTAAAGCAGGCGCGTCATCCGCGCGCGCACGCGCGGCAGCCGCTCGCTCGCACGGTGCACCAGGTGTCCAACATCATGGTCGCGGCCGAAGCGAATGGCGAGACGGTCGTGCACTCGACCCTGCAGCTCGTCGAGTTCCGCAACGAAAAGCAGCGGCTCTACGGCGCGCTGGTCGAGCACCGCCTGCGCCGCGTGCGCGACGGCTTCCGCATCGCGCACAAGCGCGTCGACCTCGTGAACTCCGAAGGCGAGCTCGACGGCATCGCCATTCTCTTCTGATAGGCCCCGCCAAAGGCGGGAATTAGCACATCCAATTGGTCAAGGCCGTAGCCGCGCCCTATATTGGCTCCATGGTGATTGCAGCCAAAAGCATGAGTCAGGTCCTCCTCCATATGGCGGTCGCCTTCGGCGTGATGTACGCCGTCACGGGCTCGCTCGCCTTCGGCGGCCTCGCAGCGATTATCGAGCCCGTGGTCAACGTAGTCCTGCTCCCGCTCCATGACAAGGTCTGGCTGCGTATTCGGCGCCGGCTTGCCTCGCGCCGGAACCGCCAGCAGCTCACCGCCGTCTGAATAAGGTCTTCCTCGACTACGACCAGAAGGCGCTCGACGACCAGTACGAGCAGCGCGTCTGGGCGAAGAATGCGGAGGAAGTAATCGGGCGCTACGGCGCGCGCAGCGACGAGGTTCGCAGGCGGATCGGCGGGCCGCGCATCGAGCGCTATGGCCCCACGGCGCCCCAGACGCTCGACGTTTACGGCAGCGGGAAGACCGCATTCGTCTTCGTTCATGGCGGGGCGTGGAAGCGACAGCGGAGCTGGGACAACGCTTTCGCCGCTGAACAGATCGTCAAGGCGGGCGCGGCGTATGTGGCGCTCAATTTCGCGCTCCTTCCCACCGTTACGCTGCCCGAGATGGCCGACCAGGTATGTCGCGGCATCGAATGGGTCCGGGGCAACGTGGCCAAGAACGTAGTGGTCTGCGGCCACTCGTCGGGCGCTCACCTCAGCGCTTGCGCGCTCCTCCGCCTGGCATTTGTACGAAAGGCGCTGCTCGTGTCGGGCATCTACGATCTCCTGCCGGTTCGGCTCTCGGCGCGCAACGAATACGTACGGCTCGACGAGCGGCTCGAGCACGACTATTCGCCCATCCGCCACATCGAGCGAATCCGCTGTCCCGTGACGGTCGCTTGGGGGGAGAAGGAAGGCGCCGAGTTCTACCGGCAGTCGAAGGAGTTCGCCGAGAAGCTCGGAGCGCCCGCGATCATCGGTGCCGGCCTCAACCATTTCGAAATCGCGGAAACGCTCGCTGAACCAGGCTCCCCGCTCGGCCGCGCGGCGCTTAACATGCTGCAATGAAGGCAAAGAACGAGAAACCCGTGATCGTCGCGGGCGGCGGGATCGGCGGGCTCGCGGCGGCGCTCGCGCTCGCCCGCAAGGGCTTCCGCTCGATCGTGCTCGAGCAGGCGAGCCTGTTCGGCGAAATCGGGGCTGGAATCCAGATCGCGCCAAACGCTTGGCACGCGCTCGATGCGCTCGGCGTCGGCGGCCTGGTAAAGAAGGAAGCGGTGTTCATCGAGCACCTGCTCATGTTCGACGGCGTGAGCGCCGAGAAGGTGATCGATATCCCGCTCGATGCGCGTTTCGCACGCCGCTTCGGCAATCCTTACGCGGTCACGCACCGCGCCGACATCCACGGCTCACTGCTCGACGGCTGCAAAGCGCTTCCCGAGCTCATCGAGCTGCGCACGAGCGCGCGTGTCACTGGGTTCGAGCAGGACGCATCCAAGGTAAGGGTTAGGACCGAGAAAGGCGACATCGAGGGCGCGGCGCTTGTCGCCGCAGACGGCGGACGCTCGGTCATCCGCGAAAGGATTGTCGGCGACCCGCTGCCGCCGGTCACCGGACACATGTGCTACCGAGCGGTGCTCAATATCGGCGAGGTGCCCAAGGAATTGCGCCTGCCGGCTGCCACGCTGTGGGCCGGGCATAACACGCACATCGTTCATTACCCGCTGCGCGGATGGAAGCTCTTCAACCTCGTCGCCACGGTGATCGGCAAGCACACCAGTGGCGGCCACAACGAGCTCGCTACGCCGCAGGAAGCACTGCCGTTCTTCGCGCACTACTGCGACCAAGTCATGAAGCTGATGCGCACACCGAAGGAGTTTCGGCGCTGGATGCTGCTCTATCGCCAGCCCGTGGACAACTGGACGCAGGGACGCGTCGCGCTTCTCGGCGACGCGGCGCACTTCATGCTGCAGTACATGGCGCAAGGCGCGGCGATGGCCATGGAGGACGCGGTCGCGCTCGGCGTCGCCGCCGAGGAGGCCGGCGGCGATTTTCCGCAGGCGTTCCGCGCGTATCAGGACATGCGCATCGTGCGCGCTTCGCGGGTGCAGCTCTCCGCCAACACGCTCGTCGGCATGATCTTCCACGTGCCCGATGGCCTCGAGCGCCTGGTGCGCAACGACATCTACCGCGGCCGCTCCGCCGAGCGCTACTACGACGCGCTCGAGTGGGTATTCAGCGCGCCGGAGTACGTGCGCAACTTCGACGCGAAACGAGGTGCGGTCCGATCTCCGCGCTCGAACGAACCCCGCAAAGCTGCATCGCGCGCACCAGCTCGCTCGACAGGATCTCGAGCGCGCGCAGCGCTCCCGGCTCGCCGGCCGCCATCGCGCCAAAGAGCGTCGCGCGGCCGGTGAGCACCGCTTGCGCGCCGAGCGCGCGCGCTTTCAGGATGTCCACGCCGCGGCGCACGCCGCCGTCGAGCAGCACGGCCATGCGGTTGCCTACCGCGCTCGCGATCGCAGGCAACGCATCGAGGGTCGCGGCGGCGCCATCGAGTTGGCGTCCGCCGTGGTTGGACACGACCACACCGTCGCAGCCGACGGCCGCTGCGCGCTCGGCGTCATCCGCCCGCTCCACGCCTTTGAGGAGCAGCTTCCCCGGCCACTCGTTGCGCAGCTCTTTGATGTATTCCCAGTCGAGTCCGGCATCCATCTCGCGGCCGACTGCCGTGACGATGTCGGTGCCTGAGGGCGCGCTAAAGCGGTAGCCCTCGAGGTTCGCCATGCCGGGAAGGCCGTTCCTCATCATGTCGAGCGCCCAGGCCGGCTTGAAGACCACATCCTTCGAATTGCGCCAGTTCGGGCTGTACGGCGTGTGAAAGCCGTTGCGCGGATCGCGTTCGCGCTTGCCCGAAACGGGGAGGTCGACGGTGACGAGGATCGCTTCGTACCCTGCGCTTTTCGCGCGGTTGACGAGGCGGCTCCTGAATGCGCGGTCACGCACGGCGTAGAGCTGGAACCAGAGCCGTCCGCCGACCTCTTCGGCGACCTTTTCGATGGTGAACGCCGATGGCGTGGCCATGGTGAACGGCACGCCGACCGCCTTGGCGGCGCGCGCCAGGATGAGCTCGGCGCCGTAGCGGCCTGCGCTGATGCCGCCGGTGGGCGCGATCGCGAGCGGCAGCGCCGAGCGCTTGCCAAGAAGGTCGATGACGGTATCGACCTTCGATACGTCGACCAGCACGCGCGGAAGAAGGCGCACGCGCTCAAAGGCCGCACGGTTCTCACGCAGCGTGACCTCGTCTTCCGCGCCGCCGTCGAAGAAATCGAAGATCGCGCGCGGCAAGCGCCGCTTTGCGAGGACACGCAGGTCCTCGATGTTCACCGCCCGCGCGAGGTTCGGCATAATTGGCGGCTCACTCTACCTTCGAAAGCGAAATCAGTGTCACGCCTGTTCGCGCTCGCCGCCGCGGCTTTGTTCTCCCTGCCTGCAGCGGCCCAGACCACGTTCCCTTCCAAACCGCTGCGACTCATCTGTCCATTTCCGCCCGCGGGCGCTGTCGACATCGCCTCGCGCGCGATGGCCGCCGAGCTCACCAAGATCCTCGGCCAGCCGGTGGCGGTGGACAACAAGCCGGGCGCGGGCGGCAACCTCGGCGGCGCCGAGGCTGCGCGCGCCGCACCGGACGGCTACACGCTCTTCATGAGCACAAGCGGCATCCAGGCGATCAATCCGTTCCTGTACGCCAAGATGCCGTTCGATCCGAACAAGGAGCTCGCCGCGGTCGCGCCGCTCGTGTCGCTCAACAATGTGCTCGTGTTGCATCCGTCGGTGCCGGCGAAAAGCGTCAAGGAAGTGATCGACCTTGCAAAGAAGGAGCCGGGCAAGTGGACCTACGCCTCGAGCGGGAACGGCACCAGCATTCATATGTCGGGCGCGATGTTCACGCAGATGACGGCCACGAACCTTCTGCACATCCCTTATAAGGGGAGCGGCCCGGCGGTCACCGATCTCCTCGGCGGCCAGGTGCACATGATGTTCGACAACATCCCCTCCTCTCTGCCGCACATCAAGGCAGGCAAGCTGCGGGCGCTCGCCACCACCGGCGCGAAACGCGACCCTGCGCTACCCGACCTGCCGACGCTCGCCGAGGCCGGCATCAGGGGCTACGAGTCGGGCGTGTGGTTCGGCCTCATGGTGCCCGCCGCCACGCCGCGCGAGATCGTGATGCGCTTGAACGCGGCAGCGGTGCAGGCCACCAAGGCGCCGGACTTCATCAAACGCATGACCGACCTCGGCTACAACATCATCCCCGGCACGCCGGACGACATGGCGCAAGCCATCCAAACGGAGCTCAAGCGCTGGGGACCCATCGTGAAGGCTTCCGGAGCGAAAATCGACTAATGAAACCCGGCAACAAGGTAAAGCGCATCGAGGGCGTGCTCGCGCCCGTCATCACACCGTTCAGGAGCGACTACTCGCCCGACGCCGAGCGCTTCGTGCGCCACTGCCGCTGGCTGCTCAAATCAGGATGCGCCGGCCTCGCCGTGTTCGGCACCAACAGCGAAGCGAATTCGATGTCCGTGGCCGAGAAAAGAAAGCTGCTGGAGGCGCTCGTCGCGGGCGGCGTGCCGGCCGCGACGCTCATGCCCGGCACTGGTCACTGCGCGCTTTCGGACTCGATCGAAATGACGCGTGCGGCGGTCGAGCTCGGCTGCGCCGGCGTCCTCATGCTGCCGCCCTTCTATTACAAGGGCGTCTCCGACGAGGGTCTCTACCGCAACTTCGCCGAAGTGATCGAGCGCGTCGGCGACGAACGGCTCTCGCTTTACCTTTACCACATCCCTCCGGTCGCGCAGGTGGCCATCACACTGCCGCTCATCGAGCGCCTGCTGTCCAAATACCCTGGCATCGTCGCCGGGGTGAAAGACTCTTCGGGCGAGTGGCCGAACACCAAGGCGATGCTCGACAACTTCGCGAAAAGCGGCTTCGACGTGTTCGCTGGCAGCGAAGTGTTCCTGCTCGACAACATGCGCCACGGCGGCAAGGGCTGCATAACGGCCACCGGCAACATCAACCCCGGGCCGATCTCCAACGTCTACAAGAACTGGCGCTCCACAGAAGCGGACAAGCTGCAAGCCGGAATCACCGCAACGCGCAAGATCGTCCAGAAGCAGCCGATGATCCCCGCGCTCAAGAGCGCGGTCGCGCACTTCGGCAACGATCCGCAATGGCGGACGTGCCGCCCGCCGCTCGTCGAGCTCACCAGCGCTCAGGAAGAGGAACTCATCCGCGATCTGAAAGCCGCCGGCTTCTCGATGCCCGGTCTGAATAGTTGAAGACGGCGCTCGTCACCGGCGCGGCGCGCGGCATCGGGCGCGCCGCCGCCGATGCGCTCGCCAGCGCCGGGCTGCGCGTCCTTCGCCTCGACCTTAACGGCGAAGTCGCCTACGACCTGACCGATATCGCGGGAATCGCAGCACTCGTCGAGCGGATCGGCGACATCGATGTCCTCGTGAATAACGCGGGTGTACAGAATGCGGTGTCCATCGACAAATACACCGACGCCCAGCGCGAACGCATCATCAAAGTAAATCTGGAGGCGCCCGTCGAGCTCATCCGGGTGATTTCCAAAGGCATGGTGAAAAGAAGAAGCGGTCGCATCGTCAACGTCGCTTCGATCGCCGCCTACACGCCCCACACCGACCTCTGGTACGGCGTGACGAAAGCCGGCGTCGTCAGCTTCACGCGCAGCTTCGCCACGTACCTCGGGCCGCACGGCATCCAGGTGAACGCGGTGGCGCCGGGACCGATTGACACCCCGCTCCTCGACAAGGCCCAGCCCGAGCGCGTAGACGAACTCATGAAGCGGGTCTTCACCCGTCGCAAGGGCCGGCCCGAGGAAGTCGCCGAAGCCATCCGCTGGCTCGCCCTCGACGCGCCGCCGATCATCAACGGCGCCGTGCTCGACGTCACCGACGGCTCCTTCATCCGCTGAAAAAGGGGTCAGGACCCTTTTGCTCGAGTGCTTGGCAGCGCTGCCAAAGGCGCGCGTCGCCGAGCCTTACGGTCCATTCATAGAAATTCGTAGCGCTGCCGCGCCAGCGGATTTCCTCGACGTCGCGGAAAAGCGCCGCATCGGTGCGCAGTGTGGCGAGGTCCTTGAATAGAAGCGCCGGTGCGCGCCGTTCGCCCAAAACCTGCGGGGGAAAATCCTCGATGGGGCCGTATTGATTGATCAGCCGCGCGGCGCCGACTTCGCCGATGCCGTCGATCCCGGGATAGCCGTCGGCGGTGTCGCCGACGAGGGCGAGAAAGTCGGGAATGCGCGCGGGCTCCACACCGAACTTCTGGCGCACCGCGCCCGCGTCCAGGATCTGATTCGTGCGCCTGTGCATTTGCACGACGCGGTCGCCCTGCACGCATTGTGCGAGGTCCTTGTCCGGCGTCCAGATGCAGACTTTCTGCACGCGCTCATCCTGCGCCGCGAGCCGCGCCGCCGAGGCGAGCGCATCGTCGGCTTCAAGTTCGACCATCGGCCAGACGATGACACCCATCGCCGTGAGCGCCTCTTCGAGCGGATGGAATTGCGCAAGCAGCGCCGGTTCGATTCCCGCGCTTGTCTTGTAGCCGGGATAGAGGCGGTTGCGGAACGACTCGATGACATGGTCGGTCGCCACGCCGATGTGCGTCGCGCCCTTCTCGATCATCTGCAGCACGGTGTGCAGGACGCCGATCACCGCGGCGTAAGGCGCATCTTTGCCTTTGTTGAAGCGCCGCTGACCGTAGAAGTGACGGAAAAGCTCGTACGTTCCGTCGACGAGATGGACGATCAAAAGGCGCGAAACCGGATCGTCGGATCGCGCTTGATCTGCTCGACCAGGGCGACTTCCCAATCGAGATAGTCGCGCGCGTGCTTCAAGTAGTCCGCGCTATGGTCGTAGGGCTTGTACCAGACGTCGTCGCGCGTCGTCGTCGCGCGCTCCACGCCCGATTCCGTCGGGCCGCGCCATGGTCCCTCCAAGACGACCACTTTCCTGAATAGCCCGGCGGCTTCGGGCGCGGCGAATTTCGCCACCAGGCCGTCATCGGAAGTGAGGACAAGCAGCGGCACATCGCCAATCGCGCGCCGAGCCTCGCCAAGCCGCGAGCGCACCTCCGGAGACAAGAGCGAAGAACCGACGTCCGGCTCGAAGACCACAACCGCAGCGCCGAGGTCGCTCTCGTCGAAGGGAATCACGAGCCGGTGGCGGTCGAACGGGTAGCGGCTCATGTCCCAGTCGTGGCGGAAGGTGCC
>JAICPQ010000063.1 GCA_025929745.1 Burkholderiales bacterium
CTAGAACGCGCTTTCGATAAAGGTGTAGATGTAGTTCGACCCGCCATCGACGCTGTTGAAGAGCCGCGAGGAGCCGAAGATGCCCGAGCGGTGCGACGCGCCGACGCCGAAGTAGGTCTCGCGCAGCTCGCGCACGCCGAACAGGCGGCCGACGCTGAGATCCACCGTGGGATCGAGGTAGAGCAAGAGCTTCGAGGTGTCCCGGCCGCGCAGCGCCTGGTCGCGCTGTTCCATGAATGGAATGCGGCTCGCATACGAGATGCCCGCCGCGAGACCGAGGCGCGGCGCGAGCCGGCTGCCGAGCCACGGGCCGAAGTAATAGACCGGCTTAAAGTAGCCGTTCACCTGCCAGAAGTCCTCCTGCAGTCCGCGCTCGAGATGGTGCACGAAGCCGACGAAGCCCTGGATGTCGAGCGGCCAGCCGTTCAGGCGCCGCACGAGCACCTGCCCCACGTCGATGAGCACGATGCTCGTCGGGTCCTGCGTATTCGTGGTCGTGCATTGGAGCGTGATGATCGGCAGGAGATCGCAATCGCTCGACTGCCCGTAGCCGACGCGCATGATGAGTGAACGCCGCTGCCATTCGCTCGCTTGATCGGGAGTAAAGCCGTACATGACGCCGAGCGTGAGATGCGTCTGGAGCTTGTCTTCTACGGCCGGGCTGCCACGCACGCCGCTCGACCAATGCGTGACCTGCACGCCGGCCAGCGCCTGCCAGTTCTGTGCGAAACGGTAGGCCGCGAGCGCGCCGAGCTCGAGGTTCAAGCCCGCGCCCGGCTCGTATCCCGGCACGCCGTAGTAATAGTTGTTGAGATCGGCATCGCGCCAGGCGAGCGTCGCGTAAGGCCGCCAGCGCCAGCGTCCGCTCCACCAGCCTTCGTAGCGGTAACCAAGCCGCAATTCCGTGCCGCCCGATTTCTCGCTGACGTCGGTCATCGCCTCGCCGTAGAGGGCGCCGCCGCCGAGGCGGACGCGCGCCGCCACGCCGAGGTCGTCCCCGGCGAAGCGTTGCGGCGTGCCGACCATGCCTTCGGGCACGTGGTCCGAGGCAAATCCCTCGAGCCGACGTCTAAGGAAAAGCTCGTAGCGCGAGCTCGCGCTTTCGTGCTTGAGGCCGATCCGGTCGGAATGCAGGAAGAAATGGCGGCTGTCGTAGCGAAAATGCGGCAACAGGTCCGCGTCGCGGTCGTAGCCGCGGTAAGGCGCCGGCTGACCGAAGGTCCAGGTGAAGCCGACGCCCGCTTCACCCGGAGCGAGCACGCCGTCCAGCCGGTCGCTGCTGGCGCACGCACCCCACGACGCTAGCGCAAGGAAAAGTCCAGCAAGGGCCCTTTGGGCACGATTTGCGTGGGGTTGATGCTCTTCATGCTGCGGTAGTAGTGCTCCTTGATCTGGGCCATGTCGACGGTCTTCGCTACGCCGGGCAGCGCGTAGACGCGGCGCGCGTAGCGCCACAGATTCGGATAATCGACCAGGCGGCGCAGGTTGCACTTGAAGTGCGAGTAGTACACCGCGTCGAAGCGCACGAGCGTGGTAAAGAGCCGCACGTCCGCCTCGGTGAACGAGGTCCCGCAGAGCCACCTGCGTCCGCGCAAGCGCTTCTCCAGCCAGTCGAGCGTGCGGAAAAGCTCCCTCACTGCCTCCTCGTACTTCTCCTGCGCGGTGGCGAATCCCGCCCGGTACACGCCGTTGTTCACCGTGCGGTAGATGCGTTCGTTGAGCCAATCGATTTCCTTTTTTAGTTTTTCCGGATAAAGATCCGGGGCCTTGCGGCGCGCGAGCGCGTCGAACTCGCGGTTCAGCATGCGCACGATCTCGGCGGACTCGTTGTTCACGATACGCTCGTCCTTCTCGTCCCAGAGCACCGGCACCGTGACGCGGCCGGTGTAGCCGGGCTTCGCCTTCGCATAGAGCTCGTGCAGGAAGCCCTCCGGGAACTTCCAGCCGTTCTCGCCCATGGTGGGCTCGGCGTAGGAGACGGCGATCGCCCTGTCCAGGCCCTTCAGCGCCCGCACCACGAGCGTGCGGTGCGCCCAGGGACAGCTCTTGGAAACGTAGAGCCGGTAGCGGCCCGCCTCCGGCGTGTGCACCCATTCGCGGAACACGCTTTCGGGCCGAACGAACGCCCCGCCCGTCGCGGTGGTGTCGCGCGGAACCTCTTTCCACACGCCCTCTACCAGCATTCCCACGGGGCCGAGTATAGTGCGCACGAACAACAACCTTTTTCTCTTGGAGGAGGAAACATGCGTTGTCTTACCCGACTGTTGTGGCTTCTGGCGGCGTTGCCGCTTGCCGCTCTGGCCCAAGGCTGGAAGCCGACCAAGGACGTTGAGTTCGTGATCCCATTCGCCGTCGGCGGCGGCGCCGATCTGATGGCGCGCGTGATCCACAAGATCATGGTCGACGAGAAACTGGTGCCGGTGCCAGTCGCGCTCGTCAACCGTCCCGGCGGCGGCGGCGCCGCCGGCATCGGCTACGTGGCGGCGAGCCGCAAGGGCGATCCGCATACGCTGATCCTGATCAACGGCACGACGCAGATCACGCCGATCATGAACCCGAACGCGAAGACGCTCACCGAGGTGAAGCCGGTGATGAACCTCATGCTCGACGACTTCGTGTTCTTCGTGCGCGCCGACGCGCCGTGGAAGTCGCTCGGCGATTTCATCAAGGATGCGAAATCCAAGCCGGCGAAGAGCATGGCGTTCTCGGCCGGCGGCACGACCGACACGATGGCGGTCACCGTGCTCTCCAAGGCGACCGGCGTTCAGTACAACATCGTGAGCTTCAACAGCGGCGGCGAAGCGCTCACCGCGCTGCTCGGCGGCCACGTGCAGGCGTCGATGGGCAACCCGCTCGAGTTCATGGGCCAGCTCCAGGCGGGCAAGGTGCGCGCGCTCGGCGTGGTGCGCGATAGCCGCTTCGCAGCGCTGCCCGACGTGCCCACGTTCAAGGAGCAAGGCGTCGCGGCCCCCAACTTCCAGATGTGGCGCGGCGTGGCGATCCCCAAGGACGCGCCCGACGAGGCGGCGGCCTACTGGGAAGGCGTGATGAAGAAAGTGGCTGCTTCGCCGGCGCTCGCCAACTACTTCAAGGAAAACGTCGCGCAGGCGGCGCCCATCCCAAGCAAGGATTTCCACGCCTTTCTCGCCAACCAGGAGAAGCTCTACCGCGAACTCCTGGGCAAGTAATGCGGTTTGCGTTCCGGGGCGAGCTAGTGCTCGCCCTTTTCTTTACGTTAATCGGCGCGCTGTGGATGTTCCGCGCGCTGCGCATGCCGCTCTGGGACGGCTTCGCGCCCGACTCCGGTTTCCTTCCGCTCGTCTACGGCGTGCTGCTCGCGGCCCTCGCGGCCGCGGTGCTGGTCCAGCTCGCGCTCGCTAAGGACAGCTCGAACGCAGAAACGATCCGCAAGCCGCTTATCGTGATGGGCGCGCTGATCGCCGCCGTCGCCGCCTTGCCGATCGTCGGTTTCGTCATCTCGGTGTTTGCGCTGCTCGTGTTCTTGTATGCCGGCGTCGAGCGTCTACGGCTTCTGCCTTCCGCAATCGCGGCAGCCGCGATCACCGGCTCCTTGTATCTGGTTTTCAAAGCGTGGCTCGGAGTACCGCTCCCGTGAGCGAGCTTGGCCACCTGCTCGCCGGCTTCAGCGCGGCGCTCACGCTCAAGCACCTCACCATGTGCTTTCTCGGGGTGCTCATGGGGCAGATGGTGGGCGTGCTTCCCGGTATCGGGCCGGCGGCGGCGATCGCGCTCCTGCTGCCGCTCACCTTCGGCGCCGATCCGACCTCGGCGATCATCCTTTTCGCCGGCATTTACTATGGCTCGCAATACGGCGGCACGCTCACTTCGGTGCTGGTGAGCGTACCCGGCGAGTCGAGTACGGTGATGACCACCGTGGACGGCTACCAGATGGCGCTGCAAGGGCGCGCGGGCCCGGCGCTCGGCATCGCGGCGATCGGCTCGTTCATCGCCGGGACACTCGGCACGCTGGGCCTCACGCTCCTCGCGCCGCCGCTTGCGCAGGCGGCGCTCGCCTTCGGGCCGCCGGAGTATTTCGCCCTCGTCGTGCTCGGCCTGACGGCGCTCGCCGCCGTCGGCTCCTCGGTCCTCAAAGGATTGGTCGCCGGCGTCGCGGGACTCTTGATCGGTACCATCGGTATCGACCCGCAGAACGGCATCGCGCGCTTCACCTTCGACCAGACGTGGCTCCTCGATGGCGTGGAGTTCATCGTCCTCACCGTGGCGCTCTTCGGCGTGGGCGAGGTCGTCGCGAGCTGCGCGCTCGGCGCCGCGCGGCCCGTGGCCGATGTAAAGAACGTCCTGCCCACGCGCGAGGACTGGCGTGCCTCGCGGCTGCCGATCCTGCGAGGCACTGGCGTCGGCTTCGTGATCGGCGTGCTGCCGGCGACCGGCGCGACGATCGCGTCTTTTCTCGCCTACATCCTGGAGAAGAAAGTCGCGAAAGATCCTTCGCGTTTCGGCAAGGGCGCGATCGAGGGCGTGGCCGCGCCCGAATCAGCCAACAACGCCGCGGCCGCGGGCGCCATGGTGCCGATGCTCTCGCTCGGCGTGCCGGGATCGGGTACCACGGCGATCATCCTCGGCGCGCTCATCATGTTCGGTATCCGGCCGGGACCCGAGCTCTTTACCAAGAACGCGGATCTCGTCTGGGCCGTGATCGCGAGCATGTACATCGGCAACGTCCTCCTTCTTGTCATGAACCTGCCGCTCGCCGGACTTTTCGCGCGCCTTCTCAAGATCCCGTACCGCTGGCTGTACCCGCCGATCCTCGCGCTCTGCATCGCCGGGGTCTTTTCGCAGTCGAACAGCGTGCAGGATTGCTGGCTCCTCGCCGGCTTCGGCCTGCTCGGCTGGCTCATGAAGCGCTACGACTGGTCGATGGCGCCGATGATCCTCGGCCTCGTGCTCGGACCGCTGTTCGAGTCGGCGCTGCGCCAGTCGCTCACCCTTTCGCATGCCAGCCCGGCGATCTTCGTGACGCGGCCGATTTCCGCGGTACTGCTCGCGCTTGCACTCATTGCAGTGACCGCACCACTCTGGACCCCGGTTTTCGCCCCTCGTGCCAAAGCTATTTGACCGCATCGGCATCGACATCAACCAGAAGCTGCCGCTCGAGCAGGCCATCGAATGGGCGGTGAAGCACAAGGTGCCGTTCATCGATCTGTGCCTCGATCAGACGCCGGAATTGCTGAAGGGAGAGAAGAAGCGCGCGCGCTCCGCCCGTCGGAAACTCGAAAAGGCGGACGTCCGGCTCGGCCTGCACACGCTCTCCGGCGTGAACGTCGCCGAGACCTCGCCCTTCGTCTCGAAAGCGGCCGACGAGTACCTTGCCGCCTACATCCAGGCCGCGCGCGACCTCGGCGCGGGCTGGATCGTGGTGCACGGCGGCTACCACTTCGGCGGCGACAAGCGCGCGCGCATGGACGCGGCGGTCGCGCGCATCGGCAAGGCCGCGAAGCTCGCGGAGAAGAAAAAAGCGAAGCTCTTGCTCGAGAACCTCAACCCCGAGCCGGAGCAGGCGGAAGTTCACTACCTTGCGAACGACATCGAGGAATGCAAGTACTACTTCGACCGCCTCGACTCGCCCGCGCTCGGCTGGAGCTTCACCGTGAACCACGCGCACATCCGCCCGAACCGCATCGACGAGTTCATGACGCGCTTGGATCTCAAACGCTGCGGCGAGGTCCGCCTCGCCGACTGCCGCGGCACGCACGAGGAGCACCTGCGGCCCGGCGAAGGCACGATTGACTTCCCGGCGATGTTTGCAGCAATCGAGAAGAGCGGCTACCGGGGGCACTACATGCAGGCCTTCGGCAGTCTCGACGACATGCTGACCGGACGCGCGACGCTTGCGGCGCTCGCCGAGAAAGGAACGAAGAAATGAGATGGCTCTTGTTGCTGGTGGTGTTGTCCGCCCACGCGATGGAACCCGAAAAGCTGCAGCGCCTGAAAGTGCCCTCGCCGCCATGGCCGCAGGGCGATGAGCGCGGCATGGCGAACCAGATCGGGCCGGCGACCCTGCAGCGCTGCGCGTGGCACATGCAGCAGCCCGGCGCGAAGTCCTACGAGCTCTCGCAGGTGCGCTCGAACACGATGCCGCTTTCGCCCTTCGCTGGGCAGTACGCGGTGAAGCCGGAGCCGAGCAATACGATCCCGGGCAGCGCGCATTTGTTCAACATGGAGACGTACAACGCCGGCGCGCAACCGGCCCAGCAGGGCACGCAGATGGACGCGCTCGGCCATTTCGGCTACTTCCGCGAGCCCTGGGACGGGAAGAGCCCGCCGCCGGTCGAAACCGCGCTCTACTACGGCGGCTTTTCGCAAAAGGACGTGAAACCCACGCCCGATTCGCCGCTCCTCAAGCTGGGCATCGAGAAGGTGCCGCCGATCATCACGAGCGCGGTGCTGTTTGACGCACGTAGTTACAAGAAAAAGGCCATGGAAGCGGGCGAGCTCGTCACCGCGGCCGACCTGCAGGGGATGCTGAAGGCGCAAGGCCTCGAGAAACGCGGCGTGCTGCCGGGCGACGTAGTCTACGTGCGCACCGGATGGGGCGACCACTGGCGCGACCCGGACACGGAAAAGTTCTATTACACGAAGGCGCCCGGGCTTTCGTACGATGCCGCGCAATGGCTCGCGCAGCGGCGCATCGTCGTGATCGGGCTGGACACGCCGTTCGTCGACACCGTCGCCGAGGGGATGCTCGCCGGTAAGGCGGGACCCGCGCCCGGTACACCGCCCGGCCTGCCGTTCGCAGTGCACCACCACATGCTGGCGCAGGCCGGGATCCACCTCATCGAGAACGCGAAGCTCGACGAGATGGCCGCCGACCGCGTCTGGGTCGCCTGCACGTTGATCCTGCCCTTGCGCGACAAGGGCGCGGCCGGCTCGGCGGTGCGCCCCGTGGCGATCGGTATGGGGCCTGTTACAAGAGCTGGACGAAGATAAGCACCAGGCCGACCACCGAGACCAGCCATACCAGCGTGCGCAGCCAGGGAATGCCCGCGATAAAAACGAGGGCGTAGACAAGCCGCGCCCAGAAGAAAAGCTGCGCGCCAAGGAGCGTGGTGGAGTTGGTCTTGTTCGCCACCACCGCAGTCAGCACCAGCGCGGCGAAAAGCACCAGGCTTTCGAGCATATTGCGGTGCGCGCGCGCCGCGCGGTCGGCCCAGCCGGTAGTCGGTGGAAGCGCTTCCCGGTTTCCGGCAAGCGCCGCCAAGCCCACTTGCCCGGTAGCGCCGAGCACTGCGACGAGCATTTGCGCAAAGGTGAGGGCGACCGCCGAAGCGAGCCATACGAGTTCAAGTTTCATACGCACAACCCTCCCAGGGAGAATTGTCGTACAAACTCTACAAACGCGCTTTTAGCGCTTGGACTGCCAAGGCGCGCGGCGAAATTTCTTGCGCCGCGAAACGACGGCTTCGAGCTGTCGGCCGGCGAACTCGTGCACCTTCTCGCGTATCGCGGCGCGCAAGTCGGCGGGCAGCGCAGCGGCGGCGTCTTCGAATAGCGCAACCACGTCCCGCGATGCGGGACCGTCGTGGAAAAAACCGCGCTGTTTGTCCCAAACCAGCGCGCGCTCGCTCGCGTCGGGGCCGTAGCAAAGCTGGAACAGCGTCACCTCGCCGTCGGACTCCCAGACGAACAGATCGAAATAGTCGTCGTGGAACCAGCGCCGCTTCGCAGGCGGGTCGTCGGCGACTCCCAGGATCTCTTTCAGCATCGCGTCAACGATTATGCCTCATGAAACGTTTCCCGTTTTGTCATCGATCGATGACGCCCGGTCGCAGGGGCGCTCCCTTGCGGCGCACGAATCGGTTTGTCTGTGGGTAAGCCCCCGTCGCCGTTTTTCATCGTGTTACGTCAACGCATTTTTTGTAGACCCGTTGGACCGTTCGTTGCTTGAGTTCTCACGGTAGTTGACGGGCACTTGTTCGTGGTTAATAGCATCAGAGAAAGAGGCAGCACCCACAACGGAGGCAGCGAAATGAACATGCCGATGCGAGCAGCGAACGAGCACGACGAGAAGCGCTCGAGCCTCATCCGTTCGTTGAGCGAGTTCACCAAGCAGCATCGCGCGGCGAACTGGGCCGGAACTTTCGCCCAATTCCTCGAAAGCGTATTCCCCACGGACGCGCGCGGCATTGCGCGCTCCAGCCACCAGTACATCTGGGACATGATGCGCACGAAAGGCGAGCTCTTCACCGACGAGCTTTTCGGCATCAACGAGACCCTGGAGAGGGTACAGGATTATTTCAAGGCCGCGAGCGCCGGTTCCGAGGTTGGCCGGCGGCTTCTGCTCCTGCTGGGGCCGCCGTCGGGCGGCAAGTCGAGCATGGTCATCCTGCTCAAGCGTGGGCTCGAGGCCTACAGCCATACCGAGGCGGGCGCCCTTTACGGCATCCACGGCTGTCCGGTGCACGAGTCGCCGCTGCACCTCGTGCCGCACACCATGCGCGGCCAGTTCCGCGCCACCTACGGGGTGGAGATCACGGGCGAGCTCTGCCCGTACTGCACGACGCGCGTGCAGACCGAGTTCGGCGGCGACTTCATGCAGGTGCCGGTGCAGCGCATCTTCATTTCGGAGGCCGGCCGTATCGGCGTCGGCACCTACGCGCCGCACGACCCGACCACCGCGGATATCGCCGACCTCGTCGGCTCGGTGGATCTTTCCAAGGTCTCGGAGTACGGCGACGAAGGCGACCCGCGCGCTTGGTCCTGGTCCGGCGCGGTGTTCGCCGCGAGTCGCGGTCTTCTCGAGATGATCGAGATCCTGAAGGTGAAGCGTGAGTTTCTGTATCTCCTCCTCACGCTCACCCAGGAGAAGAACGTCAAGGTGTCGCGCTTCCCGCTCATCCACCTCGACGAGACCATCCTCGCGCACACCAACCTCGCCGAGTTCCGCAAGTTCCTGCAGGAGGCCGAGAACGAGGCGCTGCTCGATCGCATGGTGATCGTGCAGGTGCCCTACACCCTCTCTTACAAGGAAGAGGCGCGCATCTATCGCAAGCTTGTGTCCTCCACGCAGGCGTTCCGCGAAGTGCACCTCGATCCGCACGCGCTGCACGTCGCCGCGGTGTTCGCGGTCCTCACGCGCCTCACGGAGGGCGACGATCGCGAGACCGATCACGTCAAGAAGGTGCGCCTGTACGCCAACGAGGACGTTGAAGGCGTATCGCAAACGGAAGTCGAGAAGATGCGCATGCGCAATCCCGAGGAGGGGCTCGCCGGCGTGTCGCCACGCTTCGTTATCAACGCGCTCTCAGGCGCCATCATCCAGTCGCAGGCGAAAAGCCTGACCACGATGGACGTGCTGATCGCGCTCAAGGACGCGATCGAGTCCGACGTGCGCATCGACGGCAAGAAGAAGCGCAAGTGGGTCGATTTTCTCGTCACGGTGCGCAAGGACTTCTACAACCGCTGGGTGAAGGAAGACGTGCACAAGGCCCTCTTCGTCTCCTTCGAGCAGGAAGCCCAGCAGCTTCTGGAGAAGTACCTGGACGAGGTCGAGGCCACGCTCGACAACCGCACCATCAAGGACCCGATCACCAGTGAGGAAAGGAAGCCGGACGAGCGCTTCTTGAGAAACGTCGAAGAGAAGATTCGCATTTCCGAATCCGGCAAGCTCTCCTTCCGCCAGGAAGTGGTGCGGAAGGCGATGGGCGCCTACAAGCGCGGGGAGAAGTTCACCCTGACCTCGCACGCGCCGCTCCACGACGCGGTCGAGCAGTACCTCTTCGAGCAGCGCCGCGACGTCCTGCGCCTGGTGAGCTCCAGCGCGCGGCCCGACGACGAAACGCGCCAGAAGATATCGGTGGTCGAAAAACGGCTCGTCGACGAGTACGGCTACGACAGCCACAGCGCGAGAGAAGCCTTGAATTACGTCACCACCCTCCTAGCGCAGGAATGACGTGACGATCAGGATCGCGGCCGAAACCCCTTGGTACGAGCTCTTCTCCCGAGGGGCTCGGGACTGGCTGCGCCACAACCAGAAAGTGCGCTCGGCGGTGAAGGAAAGCCTGCCGGATCTCCTGGCGGGCTCGGATCTCATTACGCGGCCCGGCAACCGCACCGTCGCGGTCCCGGTCAAGTTCCTCGAGCACGCGCGCTTTCGCCTTGCCGAGGCGCAGACGCAGCAGGGCGCCGGCCAGGGCAAAGGACAGCCGGGCGACGTGCTGCAGCCGGCGCGCGATCAGGGCGACCAGCAGGGCCGCGCCGGCGGCACCGGCAACGGCGAGATCCGGTTCGTCGTCGAGCTGAAGATCGACGAGATCGTCGACTGGCTCTGGGAGGAACTGAAGCTGCCGGAGCTCAAGCCCAAGCGCGCCGCGACGATGGATGAACCAGACTACATCCGCGAAGGCTGGGACAAGCGCGGCGCGCGCTCGCGACTCGATCGGCGCCGCACGATGAAAGAAGCGGTCAAGCGCCGCTCTGTACAGGAAAGAGGCACGGACGACGTCGTTGCCATCGTGAACGAGGACTTGCGCTTCCGCCAGCTCGTGCGCCGCGCGACGCCGGCGACGAATGCGGCAGTCGTCTTCGCCCTCGACGTCTCCGGATCCATGGACGAGGCGCAGCGGCGGCTCGCCAAGCAGTTTTTCTTCTTCGCGCTGCAGGGCATCCGCCGCCAGTACACCAAGGTCGAGACGGTTTTCCTCGCCCATGCGGCGGAAGCGTGGGAGTTCGACGAGAGCCAGTTTTTTAAGGCTTCTTCCAGTGGCGGCACGGTGACCTCGAGCGTCGCGCGCCTCGCGCTCGAGCTTCTGCAAAACCGCTTCGATACGAGCCGCTACAACGCCTACTTCTTCTATGCCTCCGACGGGGAGAACGCCGCCGAAGACCGCGAGGAATCGCGCAGCGTGCTCGCCGAGCTCACCGAGCTCGTGAACTACGCGGGCTACGTGGAGACCGGCGGCGTGGCCACGTTCCGGCCGCGCGAGACGCAGCTCGCCGAGACCTTCAATGAGTTCAAAGCGCGCGGCGCTCCGGTGGGCGTGAGCCACCTCGGCAACCAGGAAGACATCTGGCGCGCGATCCGCGAGTTCTTCACCGAACAGGCTCGCAGTGAATAACTCCCATGACTGAACTGGAGGAGTACGCCGAGCGCATCGAGGGGCTCGCGAAGCGCGAGGGGCTCGACTATTACCCGGTCGACTTCGAGCTCGCGCCGCAGAGCCTGATGACCGAAATCGCGGTCTACGGCCTGCCGATCCGCATGCCGCACTGGTCCTTCGGCGTGCGCTACATCCACCAGCTCGTGCGCCAGA
>JAICPQ010000039.1 GCA_025929745.1 Burkholderiales bacterium
GCTCTCGGCGCGGCTGCTCGCGGCGCGGCTGCGCGGCCGGCTGGGCGACCGCTTGCGGGGCAGGCTGCACCTGCGGCGTGGCGGGTGGCTTGAAGATGCTGAAGATCCGCGAGAAGAACCCTTCCGCCGCGCTCGCCACCGGCTGCACCACCTGCTGCACGGCCTGCTGCGCTGGCTGCTGGGCCGTCGCGGGCACCGGCTCGCGCACCCGCGGGACGTCGGGGACGATGGGCGCGGGCTGCGCGGGCGTGATGCCCTTCACCACGGCTTCCTGGCGCTCGCGCTTCGCCTCCTCGTCGGCGCCCGGTGCCTTGGGCTCCTCGGGCTGCTCGACGAGCTCGTAGCTCGCCGGCACGTGCTCCATCTGGTTCAACTCGTCGTGCTTTAGACGCTGCACCTTGTAATGCGGCGTCTCGAGGTGCGGATTGGGCACGAGCACAATGTTCACTTTCAGCCTCGCCTCGAGCTTCTGGATCTCGGCGCGCTTCTCGTTCAGCAAGAACGACGACACGTCGACCGGCACCTGCGCATGCACCGCGCCGGTGTTCTCCTTCATCGCCTCTTCCTGGATAATGCGCAGCACGTGCAGCGCGGTCGATTCCGTGCCGCGGATGAAGCCGGTGCCGCTGCAGCGCGGGCAGCTGATGTGGGCGGTTTCTTCAAGCGAGGCCTGCAGGCGCTGGCGCGAGAGCTCCATGAGGCCGAAGCGCGAGATCTTGCCGATCTGCACCCGGGCCCGGTCGTAGCGCAGGGAGTCGCGCAGCCGGTTCTCGACTTCGCGCTGGTTTCTCTGCGACTCCATGTCGATGAAGTCGATGACGATGAGACCACCTAGGTCCCGCAGGCGCAGTTGCCGAGCGACTTCCTCGGCGGCTTCGAGGTTCGTGCGGAACGCGGTCTCCTCGATGTCGCCGCCGCGCGTGGCGCGCGCCGAGTTGACATCGATCGCCACGAGCGCCTCGGTATGGTCGATGACGATCGCGCCGCCGGAGGGCAGGGCCACCTGACGCGAGTAGGCACTCTCGATCTGATGCTCGATCTGGAAGCGCGAAAAGAGCGGGATGTCATCGCGGTAAAGCTTCACTTTGCCGACGTTGCCCGGCATTACTGTCTGCATGAACGACTTCGCCTGCTCGTAAATCTCCTCGGTGTCGATGAGGATCTCGCCGATGTCCGGCTGGAAGTAGTCCCGGATCGCGCGGATGACGAGGCTCGACTCGAGATAGATGAGGAACGGCTTCTTCGACTGGTCCTGAGAGGCACTTTCGACCGCAGCCCAAAGTTGGAGCAGGTAGTTCAGGTCCCAGTTGAGCTCCTCGAGCGACCGGCCGATCGCTGCGGTGCGCGCGATCACGCTCATGCCGTCGGGCAGCTGGAGCTGGTCGAGCGTGTCGCGCAACTCGTTGCGGTCCTCGCCCTCGACGCGGCGCGACACTCCGCCGCCGCGCGGGTTGTTGGGCATGAGGACGAGGTAGCGTCCCGCCAGCGAGATGAAGGTGGTGAGGGCGGCACCTTTGGTGCCGCGCTCGTCCTTCTCGACCTGGATGATGATCTCCTGGCCCTCGCGCAGCGCATCCTGGATACGGGCGCGGCCGACGTCGACGCCTTCTTTGAAATAACTGCGGGAGACTTCCTTGAACGGGAGGAACCCGTGCCGCTCCTCGCCGTAGTCGACGAAAGCGGCCTCGAGGCTGGGCTCGATGCGGGTGATGATGCCTTTGTAGATGTTGCTCTTGCGTTGCTCCCTTGATGCGGACTCTATGTCGAGGTCGACGAGCTTCTGTCCGTCGACGATCGCGACGCGCAGCTCTTCCTGCTGCGTCGCGTTGAACAACATGCGCTTCACTTTTTGTTCTCCTGCGCGCGCAGGAGACGCCTCGCTAGCGGATTGATACTCCTTGAGAGAATTCCGGCGTTTCGCCGGTTCTGGGAGAAAGTCCCTACGCGCGCTGCTAGTAGTATCGCTACTTCCGGTGAGCGAAATTAACCAGCGCTTCAGGCCTGGCTGTGGCCGGGCAGGAGGCGGGTTGCAGGTGCCAGCACCGCTGGCTCGTCCTGTGCCTCGCGACTCGAAGCGACCGCTGGATCATACTGGCAAATGAATGACTTACGCAAGGCGCGGGCGACCACCATCGAAGTGGGCGAGGAAGCCGAGGCGCAGCGCATCGACAATTTTCTGCTGCGCGCGCTGAAAGGCGTTCCGAAAAGCCACGTCTACCGCGTGCTTCGGAGCGGCGAGGTGCGCGTGAATAGCGGCCGCGTCAAGCCCGATTACCGGCTGCAGCCCGGCGATCGGGTGCGCATCCCGCCGGTACGTACCGCCGAGCGCAAGCCCGCGCTGCCGAGACCGCTCGATCTGCCGGTGGTGTTCGAGGACTCTGCGCTCTTGGTGATCGACAAGCCCTCCGGCCTGGCCGTCCACGGCGGCAGTGGCGTCAGCTTCGGTGTCATCGAATCGATGCGCGCCGCGCGTCCGCAGGCCAGATCTCTCGAGCTAGCGCACCGGCTCGACCGCGACACGTCGGGCCTCCTTATCCTTTGCAAGAAGCGCAGCGCCCTGACGGAGCTTCACCGCATGCTGCGCGAAGGCGAGGTCCGCAAGGTCTACTTCGCCCTCGTCAAAGGCGAGGTCACAGAAAAGACGCTGGAGTTGCGAGAGTCGCTGCATAAGTACGTGACTGGCTCGGGCGAGCGCCGGGTGAGCGTGCGCGAAGGTGGTCTGGCCGCGCTCACGCGCGCTCGGCGGCTGAAAGCCTCGATGGAGTTCAGCCTGCTGGAAGTCGAACTTCTTACCGGCCGCACGCACCAGATCCGCGTTCACCTGGCGCACGCGGGCCACCCGATCGTCGGCGACGACAAGTACGGCGATTTCGCGTTGAATAAGGTTTGGAAACAACGGCTTCAGCTTCATGCGGGCAAGCTCGGGTTTCGCCATCCGCTGACCGGCGAGCCGGTCAAGCTCGAGTCTCCCTTGCCGGAGGACATGAAGCGCTTCGTGTCCGAGGTGCTGCGGTGAGCTACCGGCTGATCGTCTTCGACTGGGACGGCACGATCATCGATTCGGCGGCGACGATCGCTGAATGCATCCGCGACGCGGCGCGCGAGCTCGAGCTCGAAGTTCCGGACTTGGAGCGCGCGCGGCATGTCATTGGCCTTGGCCTTCATGACGCCATGCGGCTCGCCGTTCCCGACCTGCCGGCGCAGCGTTATCCGGCCTTCGTCGAGAGTTACCGGCGCCATTTCCTCGCGCGCAAGGACGCGATGCTGCTGTTTGACGGCATGCGAGGGCTGCTCGCCGAGCTTTCTGGCAAGCATCTTCTGGCCATCGCCACCGGCAAGAGCCGGCGCGGCCTCGATCATGACCTGGACTTCCATGGCTTGAAGGCGCTTTTTGCAGCCTCGCGCTGCGCCGACGAGACCAAGCCCAAGCCGCACCCCGCGATGCTCCAGGAGCTCATGGCGGAGCTCGAGGTTGCCGAGCATGAAACCATCATGATCGGCGACACTTCGCACGACCTCGAGATGGCGCGCGCGGCGGGCGTCGAAGCGCTCGCCGTCACCTACGGCGCCCATCCGGAAGCGGGCTTGCGCGCGTGCGACCCGCTCCTGTGCATCGCCGATGTCGCCTCCTTGCGCACATGGTTGAACGCGAACGCGTGATCTGCGAAGGCGTCGCGCTTGCCGAGGCCGGCGCCGGCGTGCGCTTCGAGGTGGAGTACTTCGGCGACATCGCGCCTGCCTTCGTCATCCGCAAGCACGGCGTTGCGCACGGCTACCTCAACCGCTGCGGACATGTCGCGATGGAGCTCGACTGGCGGGAAGGCGTATTTTTCGATGCCGATGGGCGCGATTTGCTATGCTCGACGCACGGCGCCACCTACGAAGCGGCCAGCGGCCGCTGCCTCGGCGGTCCGTGCAACGGCACTCCGCTGGTGAAGCTGCGGCTCGAGGAACGTAACGGCCTGGTCTATTTCATGGGATTCGACGATGACTGATAACAATGGTCACTGGGAACGTGAGCTCGTCACCAAGCTCGCCACCGCGGCGCTCAGGGAGCAGCGGCGCGCGCGGCTGTGGGGCATCTTCTTCAAGCTGCTGACGTTCGCCTACGTCACAGTGTTCCTGCTGATGGCGGTCGACTGGAAATCGGCCGACGTCGCCGGCGGCAAGAAGTACACGGCGATGGTCGAATTGAACGGCATCATCGCCCCGGGCACGGATGCGAGCGCCGAGAAGATCGTCACCGCGCTGCAGGCCGCGTTCAAGGACAAAAGCACGCAGGGCGTCATCGTGCGCATCAACTCACCCGGCGGCAGCCCGGTGCAGGCGCAGACCATCTATGACGAGATGAAGCGCCTGCGTCAGAAACATCCCGAGATTCCGCTCTACGCGGTGATCGAGGACGTCTGCGCCTCGGGCGGCTACTTCGTCGCCGCAGGCGCCGACCAGATCTACGTCGGAAAAGCGAGCATCGTCGGCTCCATCGGCGTGCTCATGAACGGCTTCGGCTTCACTGGCCTGATGGAAAAGCTCGGTATCGAGCGCCGGCTGATCACCGCCGGCGAGAACAAGGGCATGCTCGATCCATTCTCGCCGTTCGACGAGAAGGACAAGGAGCACATCAAGAAATTGATGGGCGACATCCACGAGCAGTTCATCACCGTGGTAAAAGAGGGCCGCGGCAAGCGCCTCAAGGAGTCGCCCGAAATCTTCAGCGGCTTGATCTGGACCGGTCAGCGCAGCGTCGACCTCGGCCTCGCCGACGGCTTCGGCAGCCTCGAATACGTCGCGCGCGAAGTGATCAAGGCCGAAGAGATCCGCGACTACACCATCACTGAAGGCGTCGCCTCCCGTATCGCGCGACGCTTCGGCGCGGCGGCCGCCAACAGCATCGTCGACGCGCTCCTGCGCGTCTCAATCCGCTAGAAGCAGAAAGACTGCTGGGCGCCGGCCGATCACCGCCTTCGCCCGCCTCCAGGCCTCAATATGCAATGTGCGTATGGATTCGCCGGGCAGCGTCAAATCGGCGGCGATGCAGAGTTTGGTCTGTGGCTTACACGCCTCCAGCAGCGTGCCCAATAGCGCATCGTTGCGATACGGCGTCTCGATGAAAATTTCGGTCTCGCTTTCTCGCTTCGAGCGCTGCTCGAGTTCGCGAATGCGCCGCGCACGCTCCGGCGCCTCGCGAGGCAGGTAGCCGCAAAAGGCAAAGCGCTGCCCTTCGAGCCCGGACGCCATCAAGGCAAGCACGATGGAAGAGGGCCCGATGAGCGGAACAACTTTGAAGCCCTCGCGGTGCGCCGCCTCGATCAGTAGCGCGCCGGGATCGGCGATCGCCGGGCAGCCGGCTTCGGATAGAAGGCCCAGGTCTCGCTGCTGGTGAAGGGTCAAGAGCAGATCGCTGTCTTCGCCTATTACCTTGATGTTCAGCTCGCGCACCGGCATGCCGATCGCGCCGAGAAAGGCGCGAGCGCTCTTCGCGTTTTCGACGGCAAAATCTTTGATGCCTTTAATTCGCTCGATCGCCGGCGCGGGAAGGGCGTCCGACGGAGAGCCGCCGAGCGGGGTAGGGATGGCGTAAAGCACCGCCATGAAAACGTGGTCTGTCCCTGATTAAAGGAGTTTGACGCCCGCGCGCTCGAGCATTTGCGAGAGCGAGATGAGCGGGAGGCCGATGAGCGAGGTCGGGTCGTCGGTTTCGATGCGCGAGATGAGGGCAATGCCCAACCCCTCGGCTTTAGCTGCGCCGGCGCAGTCGTAGGGGCGCTCCTTTTTCAGGTAGGCCTCGATGCGGCGCTCGTCGAGGTCCCGGAACGTGACACGGCAAGGGACGAGGCGCGATTCGTGGCGGCCTTTGCGCGAGTCGAGGAGGGTCACCGCGGTATCGAACACGACGGTTTTGCCGGACAGCTCGCGCAATTGCCACGCCGCGTTTTCGTGACTGCCGGGCTTTCCGTAGCGACGGACGCCGCACGATGCGACCTGGTCGCAGCCGATGATGAGGGCTCCGCGATCGGCGGCAGCCTGCGCTTTCTGAAGCGAGAGGCGAAGTGCCGTTTGCGAAGGCATTTCCCCGGCAAGGGGCGCCTCGTCGACGTTCGGCGAGAACACCACGAAGGGCAGGCCGAGGCGCTCCAGCAGCGCCTTGCGATACGCCGAGCCCGAGGCCAGCACGAGTTGCGCCATCACTTTGTTTTGACGATGCTTTTGAGCCAATGTATTATTTCACGTTTATGTCGCACCAGCCGGCGCATCAACCGGTGATCGACGGTCTTGAGTTCGCGTCGGCCGGGGCAACACAGCAGGGAATCTGGCCGCTACGCGATTTTCCGCGCCTGCGCGACATGCTGGCCGCGGACGCGGGCGAGGTGAAGTACCAGATCAGCGGCGTGCGCGATGAGCGCGGGCGGCCAAGCCTGCACCTCAAGGTGAGCGGAACGCTCTCGCTACGCTGTCAGCGCTGCCTGGAGGCGATGCCGTTCGAGGTGAACACGGACGAAACGCTGGTCCTTGCGGCCACGCTCGCCGAGATTCACGCGGAGCCGGGCGACGCGCATGCGCCCGATCGCGTGGTCGCGGGCAAGGAGATGTCGCTCCGCGACCTGATCGAGGATGAGCTGATTCTCGCCGTGCCGTACGCGCCGCGCCACGAAAGTTGCAGCGCGGCCGGCGCCGACGAGGCGGCTGGGCAGGCGAAGGCGCTGCCTTTCGCCGGGCTGCGCGGCATGATGCGAAAACATTGATTAGAGAGGAGTCGTAACCATGGCAGTTCATCAGAACAAGAAGTCGCCGTCCCGCCGCGGCATGCGCCGCTCGCATGACCACCTGAGCGCGCCCGCCATCGCGGTGGAGCCGACCAGCGGCGAGACGCACCTGCGCCACCACGTCAGCCCGACGGGTTTCTACCGCGGCAAGAAGGTCGTCAAGTCCAAGGAAGAGTAGTCGGTTGATCACCGTTGCGGTCGATTGCATGGGCGGCGACCACGGCCCCCATGTAACGGTACCGGCCGCGCTCGCGTTCCAGGCGCGCAGCCGCGATGTCGAGATCGTGCTCGTCGGCTTACCGGAGGTCATCGGGAAAGAGCTGAAAGGACCGGGCGCGCGCGTGCATCCGGCGAGCGACGTCGTGGCCATGGATGAGCCGCCGGCGCAGGCGCTGCGTTCCAAGAAGGATTCGTCGATGCGCGTGGCCGTGGACCTCGTGAAAAGCGGCGAAGCGCACGCCTGCGTGAGCGCGGGAAACACCGGCGCGCTCATGGCGATCTCGCGCTTCGTCCTGAAGACGCTGCCCGGCATCGACCGCCCCGCGATCGCGACCGTGCTTCCGAACATGCGGCGCACCAACACGTACGTCCTAGACTTGGGCGCCAACGTCGACTGCGCGGCGGACCACCTGCTGCAGTTCGGCATCATGGGGGCAATGCTCGTCGCCGCGGTCGAGCACAAGGAACGTCCGTCGGTGGGGCTGCTGAATATCGGCGTCGAGGACATCAAAGGCAACGAGGCGGTTAAGCAGGCCGCGGAGCTTCTGCGCGCGAGCGGACTCAATTTCGCCGGCAACGTGGAAGGCGATGACATCTACAAGGGAACGGTCGACGTGGTGGTATGCGATGGCTTCGTGGGCAATGTCGCGCTCAAGTCCTCCGAGGGCGTGGCGCAGATGATGGCGACCACGATGCGCGAAGAGTTCTCGCGCAATATCCTGACGCGCCTCGCGGCCTTCTTCGCTTTGCCGGTGCTGCGCGCGGTGCGCAATCGGCTCGATCACCGCCGCTATAACGGCGCCAGTCTCCTGGGTCTGCGCGGCATCGTCATCAAAAGCCACGGCTCGGCCGACGCGTTCGCGTTCGGCCAGGCGCTCGAGCGCGCGGTCGAGGAGGTCCGGAACGACGTGCCGCAGCGCATCGAAAGCCGCATGGCGCAGCTCGCCCCCCAGCCGGTGCAATGATCTATTCGCGCATCGTCGGCACCGGTAGCTATCTGCCGCCACGCGTAATGACGAACGCGGATTTCGCCGCGCGCCTTGACACGACGGACGCCTGGATCCGTGAGCGCACCGGCATCGTCCAGCGCCACATCGCCGAGAAGTCCCAGACCTCGAGTGATCTCGCCTTCGAAGCGAGCCGCCACGCCCTCGCGGCGGCCGGCGTGGGCGCCGAGGACATGGACCTCATCGTGGTCGCGACCTCGACCCCGGACTACGTGTTTCCAAGCACGGCTTGCCTGCTGCAGTCGAAACTCGGCGTCAAGGGCAGTGCGGCTTTCGACGTGCAGGCGGTTTGCAGCGGATTCGTCTACGGCCTCGCCACGGCGGACAACTTCATCAGGGCAGGAGCGGCGAAAAAAGCCCTCGTCGTCGGCGCCGAAGTGTTCTCGCGCATCCTCGACTGGAACGACCGCGGGACGTGCGTGCTCTTCGGCGACGGAGCCGGCGCAGTGGTGCTTGCGGCGGGAAGCAAGCCCGGCGTGCACGCGAGCATCTTGCGCGCCGACGGCAGCCATTCCGGGATGCTCTCCGTGCCCGGCAATGTTTGCGGCGGGGCGGTCGCGGGCTCGCCCTTCCTGCAGATGAACGGGCAGGCGGTATTCAAATTTGCGGTGCGCGTGCTGGAGGAATCGGCGCGCGAGACCGTCGCCGCCGCCGACATGCAGCTCTCGGACATCGACTGGCTGATTCCGCACCAGGCGAACGTGCGCATCCTCGATGCGACCGCGCGCAAGCTCGGGCTGCCCAGTGAGAAGCTCGTGGTGACGGTGGACCATCACGGCAACACATCGGCCGCCTCGGTGCCGCTCGCGCTCGACGAATACGTGCGCGCCGGCAAGATCCGCGCGGGACACCGCCTGCTTCTTCAGGGTGTGGGCGGCGGGTTCACCTGGGGCTCAAACCTGGTGACGCTATGAAACTCGCCATGGTTTTTCCCGGGCAGGGATCGCAGTCCGTGGGAATGCTAAAGGCGTACGCCGGTCTTCCCGGCATTGAGGAGTCCTTGGCAGAAGCAAAGGGCGCATTGGGCGAGGACTTGATCAGACTCCTTGAGGAGGGCCCAGCGGAGAAGCTGGCGCTCACCGTGAACACGCAACCCGCGATGGTGACTGCGGGTACAGCGGCCTATCGCGCCTGGGTCGCGCTCGGCGGGCCGAAACCGGACTTCGTCGCTGGGCACAGCCTGGGCGAATACAGCGCGCTCGTCGCCGCCGGCGCGATCACGTTCAGGGACTGCCTGCCGCTCGTGCGCTTCCGCGCGCAGTCGATGCAGGAAGCCGTGCCGGAAGGCAAGGGCGCCATGGCGGCGATCCTCATGCTTGAGGACGAAGCGGTGCGCGCCGCATGCGGCGAGGCGGGCGGCGTGGTGCAAGCCGTCAATTTCAATGCGCCCGGCCAGGTGGTGATCGCGGGTGAAAAAGCCGCGGTCGAGCGCGCCATGAAGATCTGCACGGAGAAAGGCGCGAAGCGAGCGATGCTCCTTCCGGTGAGCGCGCCGTTTCATTCTACGCTGATGCGCCCGGCGGCGGACAAGCTCAAAGGCTGCCTCGAGAAGGTGAGCGTCTCCGCGCCGGCGATTTCGGTGATCAACAATGTCGATGTGGCGATCGAAAACGAGCCGGCGCGCATCAAGGACGCGCTCGTGCGTCAGGCCGCTTCGCCAGTGCGCTGGGTGGAGACAATCCGCCGCATGGTCGATTCCGGGGTCACGCACATCGTCGAATGCGGCCCGGGCAAGGTGCTCGCCGGCATGACGAAGCGCATCGCTCCCGGTGTGAAGTCCTTCGCCGCGGCCGACCGCGCATCGCTTGAGGAGGCGCTCAAATGTTAGAGGGGAAGCTCGCGCTGGTCACCGGCGCTTCGCGCGGCATCGGCCAGGCGATCGCCGAGGAGCTGCGCCGGCTCGGCGCCAACGTTGTAGGCACCTCGACCACCGAGGAGGGCGCGCGCAAGATCAACGGCCGCGTTCTGGACGTGCGCAACGCCGAGCAGTGCGAAGCATTGGTGAAGGAGCTCGGTGAGGTCGCGATCCTCGTCAACAACGCGGGTATCACTCGCGACAACCTCGCGCTGCGTATGAAAGACGCGGAGTGGGACGAGGTGATCCAGACCAACCTGCAGGCGGTGTTTCGCCTGTCGCGCGCGGTCATGCGCGGCATGATGAAAGCGCGCTGGGGCCGCATCATCAACATCACTTCGGTGGTCGGCGCGTCGGGCAACGCCGGCCAGGCGAACTACGCCGCCGCCAAGGCCGGAGTCGTCGGCATGACGAAAAGCCTCGCGCGCGAGCTCGGCAGCCGCAACATCACCGTCAACTGCGTGGCGCCGGGGTTCATCGACACCGACATGACGCGCGCGCTTTCGGACGAGCAGAAAAAGGCCCTGCTTGCGAACATTCCGCTCGGCCGCCTGGGCATGCCCCAGGACGTCGCCGCGGCCGTGGCGTACCTCGCTTCGCCCGGTGGCGACTATGTCACCGGTGCGGTCCTGCACGTCAACGGCGGCATGTACATGTCGTAGAATACGCCCCCTCTTCGGGAAGGAGCCGCGATGGAAAACGTCGAACAAAGAGTGCGCAAAATCATCGCCGAGCAGCTGGGCGTAAACGAGGGCGAGATCAAGAACGAGTCATCGTTCGTCGACGACCTCGGCGCCGATTCGCTCGATACGGTCGAGCTCGTGATGGCGCTGGAAGAGGAGTTCGAGACCGAGATCCCGGACGAGGAGGCGGAGAAGATCACCACGGTCCAGCAGGCCGTCGACTACATCAAGGCCCACGCCAAATCGTAAAAAGACACTCATAAGTGACTCGCCGCAGAGTCGTGGTCACCGGGCTGGGCATCGTCAGCCCGATCGGAAATTCCGTCTCTGAGGCGTGGCAGAGCGCCCTCGCCGGCACATCGGGCATCACCAAGATCACGCGCTTCGACCCTTCGCGCCTCGCGAGCCAGATTGCCGGCGAAGTGAAGGGCTTCGACATCGCGCCGTACATGTCGCCTAAGGAAGCGCGGCGCATGGATCTCTTCATCCATTACGGCATGGCGGCCGCGCTGCAGGCCTGGCGCGAGTCCGGCCTCCAGGTCACGCCGCAGAACGCCGAGCGCATCGGCGTGAACTACGGCTCGGGCATCGGCGGATTGCCCCTCATCGAGGCGCAGCACCACGAGCTCGAGGAAAAGGGGCCACGGCGCCTGTCGCCGTTCTTCATTCCGGGCAGCATCATCAACATGACCGCCGGGCTTCTCTCCATCGAGATCGGCGCCAAGGGTCCCAACCTGGCGATGGTCACCGCGTGCACCACGTCCACGCACTGCATCGGCGAGGCGATGAAGTCGATCCGCTACGGCGACGCCGACATCATGATCGCGGGCGGGTCCGAGGCCGTGGTGACCGAACTCGCCATCGGCGGCTTTGCTTCGGCGCGCGCGCTCTCCACGCGCAACGACGATCCGGCGACCGCGAGCCGGCCGTGGGACAAGGAGCGCGACGGTTTCGTGCTCGGGGAAGGCGCGGGCGCGATGGTGCTGGAGGAGTACGAGCACGCGAAGGCGCGCGGCGCGAAGATCTATTGCGAGGTGCTCGGCTACGGCGTGTCCGCTGACGCGTACCACATGACCGCGCCGAGCGAAGACGGCGACGGCGCGTTCCGCTGCATGCGCAACGCGCTCGCCGACGCGCGCGTCAATGCACCGGAAGTGCAGTACATCAACGCGCACGGTACCTCAACCCCGCTCGGCGATATCGCCGAGACGAAGGCGGTGAAGCGGCTGCTCGGCGAGCACGCGAGCAAGGCCGCGGTGAACTCGACCAAGTCCATGACCGGACACCTGCTGGGCGCCGCCGGCGCGGTGGAAGCCGTGTTCACCGCGCTCGCCATCCGCGACCAGGTCTCGCCGCCCACCATCAACCTGCGCACGCCCGACCCGGAATGCGATCTGGACTACGTGCCGAACGCGGCGCGCAAGATGCCGATCCGCGTGGCGCTCTCCAACTCATTCGGCTTCGGCGGCACCAACGCCACCCTGGTTTTCGCGCAGCCTTGAGCGGCGCGCGCCTGGAGCTTTCCCGCTCCTGGATCCTGGCTGCGCTGATCCTCTTGCTGCATGGCGCAGCGGGCGCCTCGCTCGCCGTCGTGGTGCCCGGCTGGGCCGGCGCTGCGCTCGGGGCCGCTTTCGTGCTTCTCGGGCTCGCTGCGGCGTGGGCGCGGGCCCTCCATGGCTCCGCGGCCTCCGTACGCGCGCTGGAGATCGGTGATGCGCTGGTCGTCGAGCTGAAGGACGGCCGGCGCTTTGCCGCCGAGCTCGGCGCAAGCCGTCATGTCAGCCGGTTCATGGTGACGCTTCCCGTCTCTATCCCGTTGCGGCGGACAATTCTCGTCACGCGGGACATGCTCGGCGTCGCAGAGTTCAGGCACCTGCGGCTCTGGGCGCTCTGGAAAAAGCTGCCCGTGGCGGGCAAGCAACTCCCGGCCTGAGGCGTAGCCTCGCGCGGGCTCGAACTATTTCCAAGTGCGTGTGTCTGTGGCACATAGGCGTAGCAAACGGGACGTAAGCCAACGGGCTGTTCGTCCGGGGTGGGGAGCCCCTGCGAAGCACCAGCGGCCAGCGCTCGAGAGCGGTCGGTGACCGACCGCGACATCGACCGTCAGCTGGTTGCAAGGGCGCAGCGCGGCGACAAGCGGGCCTTCGAGCTGCTTGTCGAGAAGTATCAGCGCAAGCTGGCGCGCCTGCTGTCACGCTTCATTCGCGACCCGGCCGAGGTCGAGGATGTGACGCAGGAGGCGTTCATCAAGGCCTACAGGGCCCTCCCCGCATTCCGTGGCGACAGCGCGTTCTATACGTGGCTGTACAGGATTGGAATTAATACGGCCAAGAACTATCTCATGGCCATGGGTCGGCGGGCGCCGACTTCGACGGAGGTAGAGGCCGAGGAGGCGGAGGGGTTCGAGGAAGGCGAGCAGCTGCGCGACATCAACACGCCGGAAAGCATGTTGCTGTCGAACGAGATCGCGAAGACCGTCAATGCGACGATCGAGCAGCTGCCCGAAGAATTGCGCACCGCGATTCAGATGCGCGAGATTGAGGGGATGAGTTACGAGGACATCGCGAAAGCGATGGACTGCCCGATCGGAACCGTGCGTTCACGGATCTTCAGGGCGCGGGAAGCGATAGCCGAGCAGTTGCGGCCGTTGCTGGACACCCGCAAAGACAAGAGGTGGTAGGGGTATGAAGGACAGGCTTTCGGCCTTGATGGACGGCGAGCTGGACGACAGGTCCGCCGCCGAGGTGATCGAAGCGCTCGGGCGCGACCACGAGGCGGTGCGCACCTGGCGCACTTATCAGCTGATCAGCGACGCGATGCGCGAAAGCCGGCTGCTTTCCGCCGACTTCGCCGCGCGCTTCTCCGAGGTGCTCGCCAAGGAGCCAACGGTGCTCGCGCCAAGGGTCATGCAACGCGAGTCGCGCAAGTGGGTGGCTCTCTCGGCGGCGGCCGGCGTGGCGGCAGTCGCGCTTGTCGGTTGGATGACGTTCGCGCCGCAGCCCGGGCCGGCGCCCC
>JAICPQ010000135.1 GCA_025929745.1 Burkholderiales bacterium
CTTGTTCCGCGATGGCGCGTAACGTGGTGGCGAGTCGCGGGTTTCGCAGAACGGCGCCCGCCGCCGGAGCTTTTCCATGCGGAAGGAAAATCCCTTTCGAGGGCGCATCCAATTCCGGCGCCGTCTGCTCGATCCAGCGCGAAAGCCGCGCGGTGACGGGAAAACCATCGCCCGCGTAGTGAATCGAATCCTCGAAGCATCTGGCGAACGGCAACCGGCCATGGCGCGCGTGCGCCTCGCAGAAGCTGGCGACCGCGCCCGGCGTTGTCAGCGTCGCCGGCGCAAGGCCGCGGAACGGGATCTCCGCCTGCCCGGCAAAACAATCGAGCCTTGCTGCGGCGGTAGCGCGCCCGCCGCCGTCCAGGTACGAGACGCGCTTCGCGGCCGCGTCATAGATGAGCCAGAAGGCGTCGCCGCCGATGCTGCACATGTGGGGATAGAGAACGGCGAGCGAAGACGCGGCGGCGAGCGCGGCATCCACCGCGGAACCGCCATTGCGCAGCGCGTCCGCGCCGGCGGCCGAGGCGAGCGCATGTGGGCTCGCGACCATGCCGCGAGGTGCGAAGACCGGCGTCATCAACGCCCGCGCTTCTTGCCCGTTCGCTTGCCTGTGGACCCGTATCGTTTCCGTGCGAGGGCGGCGCCGGCCGCAAGCGCTTCGAGCTTCCAGCGGGCGATCTCGCGATCCATCGGCGCCATGCCGCAGTTGGTGCACGGGAAAAGGTGCTTGGCGGGAACGTATTTGAGCGCCTTGCCGATGACTTCACAAACTTCCTGCGGCGTCTCGACGTTCTCGCTCGCCACGTCAATCACTCCCAGAAGCACGTCCTTGCCCTTCAGCAGGCGCAGGAGCTCGACCGGCACCTTGGAATGGATGCACTCGAGCGAGACCTGGTTGATCCTGCTTTTCGCGAGCGCGGGGAAGATCTCCTCGTACTGGCGCCAGGACTCGCCGAGGGTTTTCTTCCAGTCCAGGTTCGCCTTGATGCCGTAGCCATAGCAGATGTGCACGCACGTCGTGCACTTGAGGCCGGCGCTCGCACGGTGCAGGGCATCGATGCCCCAGCGCTTGACGTCATCCATGTAGACGTTGAACGCGGGCTCGTCGAACTGGATTACGTCGACGCCGTCCTTCTCGAGCGCGCGCGCTTCCTGGTTGAGGAGATCGGCGAACGCCATCGCGAGCTTCACCTTGTCGCCGTAATGGCGGTCGGCGATGGTGTCGACGATGGTCATCGGCCCGGGCATGGTGATCTTGAGCTTCTTTTTCGTATGCGCTCTTGCCAGCTTTGCTTCAACTTCATGCACGCGGCTTCTGAGGCGCAGCGGTCCGACGACCACCGGCACCATCGCGTCATAGCGATTGTTGCGGATGCCCATCTTCACCTTGTGCTCGAAGTCGATGCCTTCGACGAACTCGAGGAAGCCGTGCACGAAGTGCTGCCGCGACTGCTCGCCGTCGCTTACGATGTCGACGCCGGCGTCTTCCTGCTCCTTCAGCCAAAGCAGCGTCGCGTCGCGCTTTGCGTGCTCAAGCTCGGCGCCTTGTACACGCCACGCCGGCCATAGCTTTCCCGTTTCCGCAAGCCATGCGGGTTTGGGCAGGCTTCCGGCGATGGTGGTCTTGAACATATGTCGGGCTCCGGTGACAGCGACGAAATCGTTACGCCAAACTATAATCGACCGCTACAAAAGGGAGGCTCTCAGGTGTTTGGAATGTTGGTGGGGACGTTCTGCTCGTTCGTGATGGGAATCTTCAATCCGTATGTCGTCAACAAAGCCGGTCCCGACTGGATGTGGGGCGGCGGGCGCAACGACCTCGTGCGAAACCTTTACTTCCGCCACGATGGCACTTTCCGCCGCTATGGCCGCCTCGCCCTGATCGCCACGCTATTTGGTGGCTCCGCAGCCGTGTTCTGGATGCTCTAGAAATTCACACTGGCGGCGCCGAGGAATTCACGCCTCGAAGCCATTTCTTTTGCAAAGTCTGTTGAATCAAGTCATTCTATGTCCGCGGTCCGACCCGGACGGGTCGACGCAAATAAGAGTGCAGCCCTTCGAAGGTTGCAACTGCGATCGATAAAGGGGAAATCATGGTGAAGCTCATAGCGGCGGCAGTGGTGATGGGCCTCTCGGTGTCCGGACCGGCGCTCGCGCAGCGCAAGGACTGCGGGGAGCTCAAGGGCGAGATCGAAGCCAAGATTAAGCAGAACGGAGTGGAAAAGTTCTCGCTCGACGTCGTCGAGGCCGACAAGCAGACCGAAGGCAAGGTCGTCGGCACGTGCGAGGGCGGCACGAAGAAAATCGTCTACAAGCGCGCCTAAAGGCGCCTTTCTCTTGCGGTAAGCAGCCAGGCCGCGGCCGCGGCCTGGGCTGCGAGCAGCAGCCCGAAGGCGAAGCGGTACGCCTCGGGATCGTAACGGCCCTGCGCGCCCGGCCACTGGCCGAGGACGGCGCCGACTCCCCATTGCACGGCAAACGAAGTCCCGAAAAGAACGACGTTCGACGCGGTCGTCACGCGCCCGGTTTGCGCCTGCGGCACGAGCTGTGTGAGTAGCGAGTAAGCGATGATTGCCGCGATGCTGGTCGCGGCGAACAGCACGAGAAACACGAGCGGCCAGCGCTGCGACCCCAAGGCGATCGGCACGAAGGCTGCCGTGCAGGCGAGCATCCCTATCTGATAGAAGCGCAGCGCGGCGACGCCGCGCTTTGCTGCCGCATCCGAAACCGGCCCGAGCGCGAGCGAGGCAGCCATGTACGCCGCTGCCGACCAGAAGAGGTGATCGGCTGCGGCCGCGCGGCTCAGGCCGTGCACGTCGGCGAGCCAGGGCGCGAACCAGAGTCCCTGCAGCGCCTGGAAGGTCGCCTGGCACAGCACGAGGGGCGCGGCGAGCCGCCAGAAATCCACGCGCGCGAAGATACGGCCGAGCATGCGGACTTGCTCGCCGAGCGTTTCTCCTTGGCCGGGAAGCGGGCGCTCGGGCACCACGAAATAGATCACGGCGCCGGCGGCGACACTGAGCGCGCCGAGTCCGAGGAACATCGCGCGCCAGCCAAACGGGCCGAGCAGCGCTTCCACCGGCGCCGTCGCGGTGAGCGTGCCGACGCTGCCGATGCCGATCAACCACCCGGTCAACGAAATCAGCCGCTCGCGCGGAAACCACAGCGTGAAGGCTTTGATCGACCCCATGAGGCCGGCCGAAACGCCCAGGCCAATGAGCGCGCGCCCCGCCGACAGCATCGTGAGATCGCGCGCGAGGCCGAATACGAGCGCGCCGGCGCCCGCGACACAAAAAAGCGCGGCGGTACAGCGCCGCGGTCCGTAGCGATCGAGCGCAACGCCGAGCGGAAGCTGCGCGGCGGCGAAGGAAAGGAAATAAGCGCTCGTGAGCAAGCCGAGATCAGAGGGCGCAAGACCGAAGTCGGCGATGAGATCCCTGGCGATCACCGCGTTGACGAACCGGTAGAAGTAGGAGAGGAAATAGCCCGCCGCGAACGGGCAGAACACGACAAGCATGGCGTTCACGGGTAGGCTAGCCGCCATGGCGAAGCGCTTGATCGTCGGCATCACCGGTGCCACGGGGGCGGTCTACGGAGTTGAAATCTTGAGAACGCTGAAGAGCGTCGGTGGCTGGGAAAGTCATCTCGTCCTGTCCGACGCCGGCGCGCTCAACGTGTGGCACGAGCTCAGGATGAAGCGCAGGGAAGTCGAGAAGCTCGCCGACGTCGCCTATCACCCGAAGGACATCGCCGCGACGATCTCGAGCGGTTCGTATCTTACCGACGGCATGGTGATCGCGCCTTGCTCGATGAAGACGCTCGCGGCGGTCGCGCACGCGCACGCGGACGATCTGGTCTCCAGGGCCGCCGATGTCGTCCTCAAAGAACGTCGCCGCCTGGTGCTCGTGCCGCGCGAGACGCCGCTCAACCTCGCGCATCTGCGCAACATGGTGGCGGTGACCGAGATGGGCGCAATCGTGTTCCCGCCGGTACCGGCGTTCTACGCGGCTCCGAAGACGCTCGACGAGCTTGTCGCGCACACGGTAGCGCGCGTGCTCGACCTCTTCGGCGTGCACTCCGCTAAGCTCGCCCGCTGGCAGGGGATGAAAGGAATTCCCGAAGAGCGCGGTTGAAGGTCGCGGCCTGCTCGATGTTGGCGATGTGGGCCGCCTGCGGAATTACCACCGTCTCCGCGCCCGGCACGTTTTCCCCTATGTAGCGCGTGCCGGGTGCAGCGGCGTCCTGCTCGCCGGTGATGGCGAGGACCGGGCGCTTGATTTCCTTCAGCCGCGCGGTGGTATTGAGATTCGAAATGGCGTGGCAACAACCGACGTAGCCGGGCACCGGCGTCGCCTGGATCAATGCGGCGATGCGCGCCACCGCGTCCTTTTCTTTCTCCCTGAAATCCTTGGTGAACCAGCGCTCGAGCGTGCTACTCACGAGGGGCTGCATGCCCTTGGTTTCGGCTGTACGGATGCGCTCTTCCCACTGCTTCTTCGTTTCGGGCGTTTGCGTGTGCCCGGTATCGGCGAGGACGACTCGGTCGAAAAGGTCCGGCTGCTTGAGGACCAGCGTCTGGCCGATCATCCCGCCCATCGAGAGGCCGACGAAATGCGTCTGCGCGATTTTTAGGTGCTCGAGCAGCTGGCGCAGGTCCTCGGCGAGCATGTCAAGCGTATAGGGTCCTTTCGGCGCCTCGCTGGCGCCGTGGCCGCGCGTGTCGTAGAGGAGGATGCGAAAGCGATCCTTGAACGCGTCGAGCTGGTCGTCCCACATGCGCAGCGTGCACGCGAGCGAATGGCTGAACGTGAGCCACGCGCCGTCCTTGCCGTGGATCTCGTAGTTGGTCTCGATGCCGTTCGTCTTCGCCTTCATGTCTCCTCCAGAATGAGCGGAATGAGCATTTCATCTTCGCTGGTTCCGCCGTGGTTGCCGATGTGCAAGTGGCGCGACTCGCCCGGCGTCCAGTCCTTGAGCGTGTAGCGCTCGCGCATGACGATGGCTACGTCGCCGATGCGCTCGGCAAGCCGCGGATGCGGCGTGCCGGGCCCGAACCAGCCTTGCTCGACGAGGGTGGCGCTCGGCACGATATCGGCGCGGCCGTCGAGCCAGTCCTGCGCTTTCGCGCTGAAAGCGCTTGCGTCGTGCACATGGCAGTACGCCACGCGCCGCTCGCCGCACAGCGGAAAGCGCAGCATCGACGCTAGCGATGCAGGGAGCTCGAACGTTTCTTCCGGCGCGACGTCGATGAAGCCGTGGTCCGCGGTCACTATGATCGTCGAATGGGTGCCCGCAAGCCGGGCCACGAGGCGGCCGAATGCCCCGTCGATCTTCTCGAACTCGGCGAACGCCTGCGCGCTTTCCGCGCCGAAACGATGCGAAATCATGTCGTAGAGCGGCCAATACGCGTAGACGAACTTGCGCTCGTCCGAGGATTTCACGGCCGCTTCGATATGCGAAACAAGCTCGTCGAGCGTCTCGTAGGCGACGCGCTCGGCGCCGCGGGTGTGGCGCACGTTGTACTCGGAATCGATGATGTCCTTGTACGTGACGACGACCGAGCGCACCGGCAGCGCTTCAAAGATGGATCTCGCAATGTAGATCTGCTCCGCATTGACGCCGCGGCGCGTGAGCGACAGATGGTCGCCGCGGCTGCGAAACGGCAGCGCGGCGCTTACGCAGCCCGCTTCGCCGAAGTACGTGAACCAGCCGGTGAGGCCGTGCTCGAGCGGCGTGCGGCCCGTGTAAGAAGTGGTGATTGCCGACGCAGTCGTAGAGGGAAACACCGATGTGAGCGATGCGCGGCGCCGACGCGCGAGCTCTCCGCCAGCGCCGCGTCTCAACAGGTAGTTGTCGCCGAGCCCGTCGACGATCACGAGGATAGCGTTGCGCGCAGCGCGCAACTTCTCGGCGGCGAGATCTCTGAGCGGCCGGTGGTGCGCTTCACCGCCGCGCGAGGCAACGATGGAAGCCATCAGGTTCACGAGGCTGCCACCCGAGTAGTCGGGGCGCATGCGCGGATTTTAGGCGTACAATTAACCCCATGCGGCACGAAGTCCATCTCCACGCCGATATTCCCATTCTCGAAGGCGTCTCGCGGCGGCAGCTCGAGCAGGCGTTCGCGCCGCTGCTCGAGTATCTCGACGCCGACGGACTCGCCGACGTGAAGAGCCTCGAGCCCGACGAGCCCGGCATCAAGTTCGACGAGAAGGAGCTTCTCCTCACCGTGTGCTGGACGGGCGAGATCGGCCGCAGCTTCCACGGCGCGCTCGAAGCCACGCTGGATGCGCTCGGGCCGTTCTGCTACGAGGCGGTCGAGGTCGATCTCACGCTCTATCACGACAACGGCGAGCAGGAATCCAAGCTTCTCTTCGTCGGCCCCACGCCGCACGCGATCCACGAAGCGCAGCGCCGCTGCATGGTCGAGGACGTCGCGGCGATCCTCGCGCGCCAGTTCGGCAAGGAGCAGGTCGCGCAGGTCAGCGCGCTCGTCAACGAGCTTTTCGACCGCGACTGGAAAGAAAAGGCGTCGCAGCAGAAGAAACCCGAGCGCGCGTTCGAGAACTACACCCGGCCGTCGCGCAAGAACCTGCACTGAACATTTAGGGCTCCGTCCCCGTGGCTGGGCCGAAATACCCGAGTCTCGACACGCTGGCGCTGCACGCCGGCCAGTCGCCTGATCCCGCGACCGGCAGCCGCGCGGTCCCGATTTACCAGACCACCTCGTACGTTTTCCGCGATACCGAGCACGCGGCTTCTCTGTTCAACATGGAGCGCGCGGGCCACGTCTATTCCCGCATCTCCAATCCCACCGTCGCGGTGCTCGAAGAGCGCATGGCGGCGCTCGAAGGCGGGGTCGGCTCGATCGCCACGGCTTCGGGCCAGGCCGCGCTGCACCTCGCGATCGCCACGCTGATGGGCGCGGGCGGCCACATCGTCGCCTCGACCGCGCTCTACGGCGGCTCGCACAACCTCCTTGCCTACACGCTCAAGCGCTTCGGCATCGACACCACCTTTGTCTCTCCTCGAAACCTGTCGGAGTGGCGCTCAGCCGTCCGGCCTAACACGAGGCTTTTGTTTGGCGAAACGCTGGGAAATCCCGGGCTCGATGTCCTGAATATTCCGGTGGCGGCCGAAATTGCGCACGCTGCGAAATTGCCGCTGCTGGTCGACGCGACGTTTACGACGCCGGTGCTCATGAAGCCGTTCGCGCTCGGCGCCGATCTGCTGTACCACTCGGCGACCAAGTTCCTCGGCGGCCACGGCGTAGCGATCGCGGGTGTCCTCGTCGATTCCGGCCGCTTCGACTGGGAAGCCTCGGGCAAGTTCGACACGCTGACCGCGCCGTACGCGGGCTTTCACAACATGGACTTCGAGGAGGAATCGGGCACGCGGGCGTTTCTCCTGCGCGCGCGACGCGAAGGTTTGCGCGACTTCGGCGCGTGCATGGCGCCGATGA
>JAICPQ010000049.1 GCA_025929745.1 Burkholderiales bacterium
AGCGCCACGCCGATTGCGATGCCGATTGGCAGAAGCATCAGGCGGTACTTGGAGTATGCCTTGATGAGCGGGATGTCGCGCAGCGGGCCGTACAGCCAGCCCGGCGGGTCCGCCTGGTGCACGGTTCCGCCCAGCCACCAGAGAAGCAGGTCGGCCATGATGATCGACAGCGCGATCGTCACCAGCGTCTGGCGCAGATCCTCCCCCGGCATGAAGCGGAAGATGCTCACCTGCATGGCGAGGCCGACCAGCGCCGCGACCGCAAACCCGGCGGCGAGCGCCAGCACGAACCAGCCGGTGTACGTCGCCACCAGGAAGCCGACATAGCCGCCGAGTAGATAAAGCGAGCCGTGCGCGAGGTTGACGTTGCGCATCAGGCCGAACACCAGCGTGAAGCCCGCCGCGACGATGAAGTACAGCGAAGCGAGGGTGAGGCCGTTGAGGAACGTGATGACGAAGAGACGCGTGTTGTCCCACAGGCCCCACACCGCGAAAGTGGCGAGCGGCAGCCCGACGAGCAGCGCCCAGAAGATGGTCCAGCCCCTCCTCATGCGACGAAGCGGCTCCTCTGCGAGCGGATCTCCGGGTGCTTGCAGAACTCGCCGTCCTTCATGATCGCGAGCAGGCGGTTCTTGTCCTGCAGGACGCTGATGTTCGAGAGCGGGTCGCCGTCGACGAGGAGGAGATCGGCGAGCCAGCCCTCGCGGATTTCGCCGAGATCCTTGTGCATCATCATCTGCCCGCCCCAGCGCGTCGCCGAGATGATGGTCTCCATCGGCGTCATGCCGAGGTACTTGACGAAGTACTCGAGGTCCTTCGCGTTCTCGCCGTGCGGCGCCCAGGCGAAGCCGTAGTCGCCGCCAGGCAGCACGCGGATGCCGCGCTTCAGCATCGCCTTCATGCTCTTGCACGCGGCCTCGAGCTCGAGCTCGTAGCCCATCTTTTTGGCGATGGCGTTGCTCACGCCGACCACTTCGCCTTCGTAGAGGAGGCGAATGATCACCGAAAGGCCGGGCGCGACAAAGATCTCGTTCTTCTTCGCCTCCAGCATGTCGAGCGCCTCTTCGTCGGCGAAGCTCGCGTGGTAGATGATGTCGAAGCCGTGGCGCATCGCCTGCTTCACCGACTCCGACGAGCGCGCGTGGCAGGAGAGCCGCTTGCCGCGCACCTTCGTTTCGCGCGCCGCGACCGCGACCTCCTCGTCGCTCATCCAGGTCGTCTTCGCGTCGGCGCCGGGCACGAGGTTGTCGCCGGAGAGGTTCAGCTTCACGGAGTCGACGCCGTACTTGAGGAACATGCGCACCGCGCGCAGCATCTCGTCGCGGCCGTTCACGATGCAGCCGAACGACATCTCCGGAAACGGCAGGTGCGGAAGCAGGTCGTCGCCGAGCGAGCCGCTCACGGTGATCTCCTGGCTCGCGGCCAGGTAACGCGGACCGGGGATCTGACCGGAATTGATGGCGTCGCGGATCACGCAGTCGAGCCGCGGCTTGGGCGTTGCCGCGCCGACGCACGAGGTCCAGCCGTGCTCGAGATACTGCTTCGCGACCTGCGCGGCCCACAGCGTGTGCTCCTCGTGCGGCAGCTTCTGGATCGCGTCGAGCGTCTTCGAGTTCGTCCAGCCGAAGTGCGTGTGCGCCTCGCACATGCCCGGCATGAGCGTCGCCCCGGCTGCGTCGATGACGGTAACCCCGGCGACGGGCACGCTGCGCCCGCCGCGCGCTACGCGGGCGATGCGGTTCCCCTGGATGAGCACCTCGCCCGGGTAGGGCTGCGTCCCGGTCGCGTCCAGGATGCGCACATTAGTGAAGAGCACGTTCGCCATGGCTGTCTCCTAGGTGAAAGCAAATCGGGCTCTGACCCCGATTTCGCAGAACTGCTTTAAGAGCTGGACGCATTCGGCGGGCTTCTCGACCGGTGTCCAGTGACCGCAGCCGCGCAGGACCTCGACGCGGCTGCCGGAAATCTTCTGCGCCATCATGCGTACCGACTGCGGCGGCGAGACGGCATCTTCTTCGCCGGTGACGAGCAGCGTCGAGCAGGCAATCCGAGCGGTGTCGGCCGGCTGCATTTCGGCGAGCGCCTCGCAGCTTTGCGCGTAGCCCTCGGGATCCTGCGCCATCAGCGATTCGCGCACGAAGGCGATGGCGACCGGGTTTTTTGCCCTCGTTTCCGACGAGAGGCTCGCCTGGATGAGCGCATCGGCGATGCCGCCCATCCCTTCGCGCCTCGCCCTTTCGGCGCGAGCTCTGATATTCGGTCTTGCCGCATCGGGCGGCGCGAGCAGCGGGCCGAAGAGCGCGAGGCTTTTCACCCGGTCGGGCTCCGCGGCGGCGAAATGCTGCGCGACGATCGTGCCCATCGAGTGCGCGACGACGTGCGCCTTGCCCAAGCCGGAGAACGCCTGCCGCACGGCGTCCAGGAATGTTTGGAGCGAAAGAGGACCATCAAACCGGCGCGAGCGCCCCGACCCGGGAAGGTCGAGGCGCACGCGCTTATGGCGCGCAAATGCGGATACAAGCGGCGTGAACGTATTGGTGCTGCCGCCGAGGCCGTGGATCATGACCACGGGCTCGCCGTCGCCTTCCGCCTCCAGCCACAGCCGCGCCGCCATCCCCCTCCTCCAAGGGCGCAAAATGAGACGCTCGTCTCAAATCGCTGTGCGAGACTAACCGCGCGTGAAGAAAAGCGCCACCGCTTTCTATGCTGTACCCGACCTCGGCAAAGGCCACCGCGGCCGCGAGTTCCGGCGCCTGCTCGACGAAGCGGTGCATCTTGTGCGGCGCGGAAGAATTCCGTCGGTTGCGGAAGTGGCTCAAAGCGCAGGGGTTTCCCGTGCGACGGCTTATCGGTACTTCCCTTCACGCTCGAAGCTGGTGAGCGCCGTGATTGCAGAGGCGCTAGCGCCCGTGCGCCGGGCGGTACCGCAGGAAGGCGACGCCAAGGCCCGACTGCACGAGCTCGTCGACCGCACCTATTCCCGCTTCCACGAATACGAGCCGCACATGCGCGCTGCCTTGCAGCTTGCGCTCGAGCACCAGTCGCTCGAGGCGGCGGGTCTCCTGGAAGAGGAGCCCTTTCGTCGCGGCCAGCGCACCGAGATCCTCGCCACCACCATCGCGCCGCTGAAGAAGAAACTGCCGAAGAAGACCTACGACCGCCTGCTGCGCGCGCTCGCTGTGGTCTATGGCATAGAGCCGATGATCATCCTGAAGGACATCTGCCGTGCGAGCGATCGCGAAACCGAGGCGATCGTGCGCTGGATGATGGACGCGCTGGTCGACGCGGCGCTCCGCGATACGCGCTAGCGCAATGCGGAGAGCGTGCGCACGTGGCCCGTGTCGACGCGTGCCGTGACGGTCATGCCGGCCCTGAGCGGCGTGTGTCCGTCGGGCGGCGCATCGAGGTGGATGAGCACCGGCACGCGCTGCACCACCTTCACCCAGTTGCCGCTTGAATTCTGTGCCGGAAGGATGGCGAACTCGGCCTTGGTGGCGGGCGCGATCGTGCTGACGCGGCCGTGCCACTTTGCCTTCGGATAGGCGTCGGCGACCACCGTGACTTCCTGACCCTCGCGCATGTGCGTGAGCTGGGTTTCCTTGAAGTTCGCCTCGATCCACATCGGCCGCGACTCGATCAGGCTGAACACCGGCACGCCGCGCTCCACGCGCTCGCCGACCTGCAGGCGCATATTGCTGACGATGCCGGCGGCCGGAGCGACGACACGCACGCGCGCAAGCTCATCTCGCCCGGCATCGCGCGCCGCCCGCGCCGCAAGGAAGCTGGGGTGCGCCTCCGGCGGGCGTTTCAAGTCGCCGCCAAGCGCGGCGAGCACGCGCGCTGCCTTCTCGTGCGCGCTTTCCAGCCGCCGGCGCGCGGCTTCGAGATTGTGGCGCGCCTCGTCGTAGCTCGCCTCGAGGCCCATGCCACGCTCCTTGAGTTTCTGCTGCCGCTCGAGCTGGCGCGCGAGAAAGCCGATGCGCTCCTGCGCCTCGGCGGCGTCGGCGAGCGCGACGCGGTGCTCGGCGCGCAGGCCCTCGAGCGTGGTGCGCACCACCGCCATCTCGGCCTCGGCGCGCGCCACGGCCAGCTCGAACGGCACCGGATCGATGCGAAAGAGGAGCGCGCCGGCCGCGACCGGCTCGTTGTCGCGCACGCGGACGTCGACCACGCGCCCGGACACGTCCGCGCTTACGGCGATCATGTGCGCCTTGACGTAAGCGTTCTCGGTCTCCTCGTAACGCCCGCCCTGCAGCCAGAGGGCCACGCCCACGGCCACCGCGACGGTGGGCACACCCACGAGGAGGAAGAAGCGTTTCACTTGAGCCCCGAAAGGTTCGACTTGATGGCGAGCAGCGTGTCGACGAACTGCTCGCGCTGCCTGGCGCTCAGCCCGGCGAGCGCGTCGCGCCGCAGGCCGAAGGCCTGCTGGCGCAGCTTGCGCATCGCCGGCTCGGCCGCGGCGGTGAGGTGCACGCGCCAGGCACGCCGGTCGCGCGCATCGTGCTCGCGCCGCACCCACCGCTTCGCCTCCAGCCGGTCGAGCAGGCGCCCGAGCGTGGCGCGCTCGATCTCGAGGATCGCGGCGAGTTCCGACTGCGTCACGCCGGGATGCCGGAAGATGTGGTTCAGCACCCACCACTGCGAGCGCGTCAGGCCGAGCTTGCGCACGCGCCGGTCGTAGACGGTGCGCATCAGGCGCGCCACGTCGTTCACCAGATAGCCGAAGTTGCGCGACAGGTCCTCGCGGATCACCGAGGCCAGTTTAGTTGCCTAGATTACAATGAGCAAGGCAATGAATCCCCACCCGGCCTGGGTGCTCGCCACCTGCACGGCGGTCACGTTCCTCTACTCCATGAGCCTGACCGCAGTGAACGTGTCGCTGCCGCAGATTCAGGGCGCACTTTCCGCCACGCCGGACCAGATCGCCTGGGTTGTTACCTCAAATCTGGTGGCCACGGCGGTGATGACACCGCTCACCGGCTGGCTCGCGGCGCGCTTGGGCGCGCGTCATCTCTGCTTCGCATGCGTGGGGACCTTCGCGGCCGCCTCCGCCGCATCGGGACTGGCCGGCTCGATCGAGACGCTGGTGTTCTGGCGCGCGGTGCAGGGCGCCGCGGGCGCGCCGCTCGTGCCGCTCTCGCAGGCGATCGTGCTGGCGAGCTATCCACGCGAGCGTCACGGTGCGGTGATTTCGATCTTCGGTGTCGGCTCGGTCCTCGGCCCGGTGGTCGGACCGGTGCTGGGCGGCGCGCTCGCTGAAGCTTACGACTGGCGCGCGGTGTTCTACATGATGGTGCCGTTCGCAGTCGCCGCGCTCGCCGCTTGTTGGATGTTCATCCACGACCGCGAGACGCCCCAACCGATCCGCCTCGACTGGACCGGCTTTCTCATGCTGTCGGCGGCGCTCGCCGGGCTGCAGCTCATGCTCGATCGCGGCGAGCGCGCCGGATGGTTCTCATCGGTCGAGATCGTCGCCTGGGCGGCGCTGGCCGCGCTTGGGCTGTACCTCTTTATCGTGCACACGCTCACGTCCGCACGACCGTTCCTCGACCCGCACCTGCTGCGCGAGCGCAATTTCGCGCTCGGTCTCGTTCTCATTTTCGTCTTCGGGATGCTCAACTTCACGCCAATGACCATCCTTCCGCCGATGCTGGAGGGCATCGCGGGCTACCCCGATTCCGTCATCGGCTGGGTGCTCGGCGCGCGCGGGTTGGGCACCATGGTGGGCTTCGGGCTCATGATCTACGCCAGCCGTTTCGACCCGCGCTGGATGATCGGCCTGGGCTTTCTGCTGCAGGCGCTCGCCGGCTGGGAGCTCTCGGAGCTCGACCCGGGCTTCGGCGTGCACGACGTGTTCTGGCCAATGGCGCTACAGGGACTGGGCGTGGGGCTCCTCTGGGTGCCCATCACGATGGTCGCGTTCTCCAGGCTCGAAGGCGAGCGTCTGGCCGAGGGCACGGCGGTCTACCACATGCTGCGCAACATCGGCAGCAGCGTGCACATCTCCCTCAGCACCGTGCTGGTCGTGCACATGACGCAGATGAGCCACGGCGAGCTCTCACCGAACATCTCACGCTACAACGAGTCGCTCTCGCTTCCGTGGGTGCGCGGGCCGCTCGACCTCGGCGACCCGCAGAGCCTGGCGGCGATCCAGGCCGAAGTGGCGCGCCAAGCGTCCATGATCGGCTACCTCGACTCGTTCTGGGCGTTCTCCGCCACGGCCCTGGTGGTGCTGCCGCTGATTCTGCTGGTACGCTGGAAGCGCTAGCGGTTCCGACTGGACACAAAAACCCAGGGATCTTGGTCGAGGCCGCGCTGCGGCAGGCAAAATAGCGCCGTGAACGGCACGCTCGTCATCGGGCTCGCATTGGGCATTGGCGCTGCACAGGCGCAGGCTACTAACCCGCCGCGCATCGCCTTCCTCTACCAGACAGCCGGCGCTTGCAAGCCGGACGGCCGCTACAACGCTTTCGAGCAGGGCATGCGCGATCTCGGGTACGTGCCCGGCCGCACGATCGCGATCGACTTCCGCTGCCACGCAAGACCCGAGGATATGCGCGCCATCGCCGCGGAAGCGGTGCGTAACAAGGTAGCCGTAATGGTCGTTGGCACCCCCGCCATGGCCATGGCGGCGCGCGCGGTCACCGGCGAGGTGCCGATCGTTTGCGGCTCGTGTGGCGATCCGATCCAGAACGGCTTGGTTGCCAACTTGGCAAGGCCGGGCGGCAACGTGACCGGGCTGGCCAGCCTGTCCGCTGAGCTAATGGGCAAGCGCCTCGAAGTCGCACGCGAACTCGCCCCTGGAACAAAGCGCTTCGCCGTGCTGCTCAATCCGGACAATCCCGGGACACGGGCGAATGTCGACGCGCTGAACGAATCGGCGCGACCGCTCGGCCTGGAGCTCTCCTACGCGGAGTTCCGAAGCGCAGCCGACTTGCCGCGAGCGTTCGGCGAAGCCGCGGCGACGCATCCAGGGGTGGTGCTCGTCCAGGATGATCCGTATGCCTTGGTGGGACGCTCCCAGATCGCTGCGCTTGCGCTCCAGCACAAGCTGCCTGTGATCGCGGGCTCGATCGAAATCGCCGAGGCTGGGGCGCTGGCCGTTTATGGCCCCAACCGACTGGACCTTTTCCGGCGCGCGGCCGGCTTCGTCGACCGGATCCTGAAGGGCGCGAAGCCCGCTGCCCTGCCTTTCGAGCAGGCGTCCAAGTTCGAACTCGTGATCAACCTCAAAACGGCCGCCGCACTCGGCATTACCATGCCACCGGCGCTCGTGCTGCGCGCCGACCGCATCATTCGTTAGGAGAAACTCATGCCGCTGACCGAACTCAACCACTACCTGCTGGTCGCCAAGAATCTCGAGAAAACGAAGAAGTTCTACGAGGATGTGCTCGGCATGCAGCTTGCCGAGCGCCCGGATTTCGGTTTCCCCGGCTACTGGCTGAAGATCGGCGACGACATCTGCGTGCACCTCGCCTCGCAGGAACCGAACAAGGTCCGCGACACATTCCTCCTGAAGAAGCACCCGAAGGGCATGACCGGTTCCGGTTCGGTGGACCACATCGCGTTCCTCGCGAAGGACCCGAACGAGGTGCGCAGCCGCATCCAGGAGCACAAAGTCGAGATGCACTTCCGCAGCTTTCCGGACGCGAAGCTTTTCCAGATCTTCCTCAAGGACCCCGACGACGTAACCATCGAGCTCAACTTTCTCGGCGAGGTCATCGACGAGAAGGAATGGAAAGGCAAGGGCTCGGCCTCCGCCGTCACGCTCGACCGCTCCGCCGGCAAGCGCACCGCCGTAAGAAAACAGAACTGATGCTGTTCGAACCGATTGCGCTTCGCGAAGTCCGGGCGAGGAACCGCATCGTCGTCTCGCCGATGTGCCAGTACTCGGCGAACGACGGCCACGTCACGGACTGGCACCTCGTCCATCTCGGCAAGTTCGCGCAGGGCGGCGCGGGCATCGTGTTCATGGAGGCGACCGCCGTCGAAGCGCGCGGGCGCATTACGCACGGGGATACGGGCATCTGGAGCGATTCCCAGATCGACGGCTTGAAGCGAATCGCCGCCTTCGTGAAGAGCCAGGGCGCCATACCGGCGATCCAGCTCGCGCACGCCGGCCGGAAAGCGAGCATGGCGCGGCCCTGGTACGGCAACGGACCGCTCACGCAGGCCGATCTCGCACGCGGCGACAAGCCGTGGCAGATCGTCGCGCCGTCCGACACCTCGATCGGCGATGAGTGGCTGAAGCCCAAAGCGATGGACAAGCGCGAGCTCGACGAGGTGAAGGACGCTTTCGTCGCGGCGGCGAAGCGCGCCCACCAAGCCGGGTTCGAGATCGTCGAGCTGCACGCCGCGCATGGTTACCTGCTGCACACGTTCCTCTCTCCGCTTTCCAACCAGCGCAAGGATGAGTACGGCGGCAGCCGCGAGACCCGCATGCGCTTCCCGCTCGAGGTTGCGCAAGCCGTGCGCGCTGCCTGGCCCGCGCAGAAGCCACTCTTTCTGCGCGTCTCATCGATCGATGACGTGGAAGGCGGATGGAGCCTCGAGGACACGATTGCTTTCGCGAAGGAGCTGAGAGAGCTTGGCGTCGATGTCATCGACTGCTCCTCGGGAGGCATCCTCGGCTCGGCCACTGCGGCGACGAAAACGCTCCTCAAGCGCGTGCCCGGCTTCCAGATCCCGTTCGCCGAGCGCATTCGCAAGGAAGCCGGCGTCAAAACGATGGCGGTCGGCTTGATTCTCACCGCGCAGCAGGCCGAGGACGCGCTCAGGAATGAGAGCGCCGATCTGATCGCGGTGGGGCGCGAGGCGCTCTACGACCCCAACTGGCCCGTGCACGCTGCGCTCGCCCTCGGCGTCGATCCGGAATACGCACACTGGCCGCAGCAGTACGGCTGGTGGCTCACGCGCCGCGATGGTCTCCTGAAGAAGCTTGGAGTGAACCGATGAAGACGATCCGCATGACGCAGGAAGAGATGCGCAAGCGCATCTCGCGATTTCGCGAGCTGCGCGCACTGCCGATCCAGAACGGGGGAATACCCGAGAAGGCGCGCGACGTGGTCTATGCTCGCAAGCTTCTGTCGGTCATCGGTCTGGAGGACAAAACGCCGATCAACGCCGAAGCGCCGATCACCGGCGCGGCCGGAATGACGATGACCCTTGCCGTGTGCCCGCCCGGACAGGGACCGGGGCTGCATTCGCACCGGCGGACCTACGAGACGTTCACCGTAATGAAAGGGCGCTTCGAGGTGCGCTGGAACGACGACGGATCCGAGCGCGCGGTACTCGAGCTCTACGACACGATTTCGTTCCCACCCGGCGTATGCCGCGCGTTCCGCAACATCGGCGAAGCGGAGGGCATCCTCCAGGTGATCATCACCGGCGGCGTGCACGACATGACCGACATCGATTTCTCGGCAAATGCGAAGGACGAAATCGAAGCGGTGCGGCCGGGACTCGCGGCCGAGTTCGAGAAGGTCGGCTTTACGTTTACTGCCGGGCAGTGATTCGCCCGAGCGCTTCGCGGATCGCCTGCGCGTTGCGTGGACGCACCACGCGCACGAACTCTTCCCCGTCCAGCAGAAAGACGAGCGTCGGCCAGAGTCTCACGTTGAATGAGCGGCCGAGCCGCCGCCCGCTCGCGTCCGCGACCTTGATGTGCCGCACACCGGCGTGCTCCGCGAGCGCGGTTGCGATGAGCGGCTGCGCCGCGCGGCAGTAGCCGCACCAGGGGCTGCCGAACTCGAGAAGGGTCGCGCCCGGGAGCCGATCCACCTCTTCGCGCTTTGGCTCGGTTTCCCCGTAGGCAGTGTTCATCGGCGCGCGAAACGCCGGCATGATTCCGCCGTGCCGCTCCAGTCGCCGGCGCGCACCACGCGTCGATCCTGGATGATGAGCGTGCGCTCGCAAGGCCCGGTGTCAACGGCGAAAAGCGCCCCGCCGGCGCCGCCGCCCGAGCGGTGCACGAGCGGCTCGGAGCTCCATGTATGCGAGTCGCGCACCGTCTTGCTGGCCGGCCCCCACGCGGCAACCACCTGGTCGTAGCTCGCGCCGCGCCAGGAATCGCGTGCCGCGTTGAGTTCGCGGTCGCTGGCGCATCCCGCGACCACGCACAGCATGAAGACTGCGGTCCTACCGGGTGCGCCCGTATTCCGCGCAGATCTCATCGGGGCCGATCCAGCTCTGCTCGACAAGGCGCCCGTCGCGGAACGTCAGAGTCCGCTCGCAGGCCGCCGGCGGCGAAACGGACCCGCCGCCAATCGGAAACCCGACGCCAACACCGACGCTGCCGCCGCCCCGGTGCACGCCGGTGCCGATCCCGACGCTTGCCCCACTGTGGTAGACCGGAGCGCCTTGCGAGAGCCACGTATGGACTTCCGAGCCGTCGGCGAGCTTGCCGCTGCGCTGCGGCTGGCCCCACGCCCGCACGACGTCGTCGTAGCTCGCCCCGTTCCAGCTTTCGCGCGCTTTCTCGGTGGTCGCGCACGCCGCGACGAGCGCCGCGGCGAGCGCGATGAGGAACTTACTTCTGACGATGCTTGCCTCCGGGCTTTGACACCTCGGCCGTCGTCTCGCCGGTCGTGTGATGATCCTCGTGCCGGGCGACGTCGCCGAGCGCGACGATGCCGACGAGGCGCTTGTCACGGTTAACGACCGGCAGACGGCGCACCTGCAGCTCGCCCATGTTCTCCGCGACGTGCTCGAGGTCCTCATCGTCGTAGCAATACTTGATGTCCTTGCTCATGATGTCGCGCACCGGCGTGTCGGGCCCCTTGCCTTCGGCCACGGCGCGGATGGCGATGTCGCGGTCGGTGATCATGCCGACGAGGCGGTCATTTTCGCCGACCGGCACCGCGCCGGCGTCGATCTCGGCCATGATCTTGGCCACGTCGCGGATCGTCTGGGTGGGATTGGCGACGCGAACTTCGCGCGTCATAGCTTCGCTGACTCGCATGGAGATCTCCTCTGGGTTAAACCACCTTCTTACCCAGCAAGAGATAGACCGCGGCCGTTACCAGAGCGACCGTGATGGCGATGCAGCATGCCACCGCGATCGCCGCCATGGGAATCGCAAAGGCCGCCTGCTGCGCGGCGGCGGCTTCGGCCGGCGCGATCATCAGGCCGAGCGCGGCCGCGATGGCCAGCCAACGGCGGATGTACGGCACGAGCATCCAGCGCATCGCTCGGTTGTAGGCAAGCGCGACGGCGCGCGCTTGCGCGCTGCCGCACGACGCGTCCTTGAACAATGCGAACGGATCGAGATAAATCAGGATCTGGCGATACAGGGACAGCCGCGAGCGCGCCTCCTTTTTGAGGAGAGTCTCCACTTCGCTATGGCTGGCGGGCCTCATCTGCGCGCTCGAGCAATCAGTATGCCAAAAAGAAAAGCGGAGAGCCTCGCGACTCTCCGCTTTCCGGTACTTCTTGACGGCGCTACTGCTTCTTCTCGCTGGTGCTCGGCGAGGTGGGCGCCGGAGCCTGCTGGGGCTTCTGCTCGGTGGTAGAGCCGCTCGCGGACGAGCCGCCGCTTCCCATGGAGGAGCCGGAAGAGCTCGAGGAGGACGAGGACGAAGACTTGCCGGACGCGCCGCCTGCCGCCGAGCCGCTCACGCCGAGGGCGGAGAGCGTCTTCTGGTCGAGCTGACCGTTCGCGTCCAGGCCCTTCTGCTGCTGAAAGTCCTTCAGCGCTTTCTGCGTCTGCGGTCCCATGATGCCGTCAGCCGTGACGTTCAGCTTCTGCTGAACCTGCTTGATCGTCTCGGCGTCATGCTGCTGGCCGCTGCCGGCCGCGGCGGAACCGCCCTTCGACTCGCTCTTCGCCTGACCGCCCGACGACGCACCCGCGGCGGCCGAGCCGCCTTGCGCAGACTTGTCGCTCGATGCGCCCGCGCTACCGGAGGCGCTCTTGTCGCTGCTCGAGCTGGAGCTGGCCCCGCCCGCCGCCGACGGCGACTGGGTGGTGCTCGAGCCCGACGCGCCCGCGCTGCCCGACGTGCTGCTCGAGCCCTGCGACTGGCTCATCGACGGCGAGGATTGTCCCGCCTGCGACTCCTGCTTCTTCTCTTGTGCGACGGCGCCGAACGACAGCAA
>JAICPQ010000074.1 GCA_025929745.1 Burkholderiales bacterium
GCGCTGGTCACCGCCGATCCGACGGTGCTCGTGGTGCGCGCCGACAGTCCGTACAAGAGCGTGAAAGACTTCGTCGCGGCCGCGAAGGCGAATCCCGGCAAGATCAACTATTCGTCTTCCGGCGTGTACGGCACGCTCCACGTGGCGATGGAAATGTTCGCCAACGCCGCTGGCGTGAAGCTTTTCCACGTTCCCTACCAGGGCGGCGGGCCTGCGCTGACGGCGCTGCTCGGCGGGCAGGTGCACGCGCTCGCCTCGGGTCCTGCGCCGGCAGCGGCGCAGATGAAGGCCGGCAAGGTGCGCGCGCTCGCGAGCTGGAGCAGCGAGCGGCTGCCGCTCCTGCCGGAGATCCCGACCTTCAAGGAGCTCGGCTACGACGCGGAGTTCTACATCTGGTCGGGCGTGTTCGCGCCCGCGGCGACGCCCACGCCGGTGCTCGATCGCCTTCGCGCGGTGGTGCGCGAGGCTGCGAACTCGCCGGAGTTCAAGTCCACGATGGAGAAGGTGCAGACGCCGGTGTCTTACCTCGACGCGCCGGCATTCCGCACGTACTGGGAGCGTGACGCCGCGCGCCTTAAGGTCGCGCTCGAGAAGATCGGCAAGGTGGCAGAAAAGTAATCGCATGCATCGAAGCCGCCTCGGTACCGTGGTGATCGATTGCCAGACTGCGGACCTGGACCGCGCGGCCGAGTTCTGGGCGAAGGCGCTCAACCGGCCGGCAAGCAAGCCGCAGGATCCCGCCGATCAGAATTACCGTGAGCTGCAGACACCACCCGGCGAAATCGTCGTGGCGGTCCAGGAAGTCCAGCATCCGAGCCGAGTGCACATCGACATCGAGACCGACAACCTCGACGCCGAAGTGGCCCGGCTCGAGAAGCTCGGCGCAAGGCGCATCGCCTTCGTGAAGCGCTGGTGGGTGATGGAGGCACCGACTGGTCAGCGCTTCTGCGTGGTTCGGCCGCAGCGCGCCGACTTCGCGAACGGCGCCAACGAGTGGTCTTAGGCGCGCGCGCGCCGCTTCTTCTTCAGGCGCGCGAGCTTTTCTAGCAGAGCCAGCGGGCGGCGGAACTGCGCGAGCAGGCTTGCGCGCCGCTCGAACGGATCGCGGCGCGTCACCGTGCGCAAATGGCGGCGCTCGACGAGCTTGAAGTGCTTGATGCGGTCGAGCTCTTCGGCGACGAACCAGGCGCTTTTTTCTCCCGTCACCCAGATCTTCGGATCGACCCGCCGCAGGTCGAACGGCACCGAGTACTCGCGCAGCGTCTTGTGGTCGCGGCGGTTGGTGTACTCGTGGAAATAAGACATCGCGAGCTCGCGCACCGTGCGGTACACCGGGTCGCGCCAGCGCAGGCCGATGCCGTTGGTCTTCGAGATCGCGCCCCAGCGGCCGTGGCGGCGAAACAGCGCGACGACGTGGTCGAAGTCGCGCTCCGCGCGCATGTCCATGACGAGCGGCGGCTCGCCGTGCACCCAGAGTGCGCAGGCGGCGAGCATCGCCCCTTCGATGCAGTGCGCGGCGCGCAGGCGCAGCACCGCCCGCACGGTCCGGCACGTGTCGCCGTCGACCTCGAAGTTCTGCCGCAGGCCGTAGAGAAACTCCTGAACTTTCCGCGGCGTGTCGAGCCGCCGCAGCACGGCGAACTCAGCCGGCGTGAGGCCCAAGTCTTCGCGTCGCGCGACGCGCTTTCTCCGCATGAGCGAAACGCAACCAGACGTCGAGAAACGAGGCGCGGACTGTACCACCGGGCAAAAGAAAAAGCCCCCCGGGCCATTCAGGGTTCCCCAAGGGAGGAGGGGGGAGGAAGGGAACCCTGGACTACCGGCCGGGGGGCGCGTCGTTTGGACGTGAAGCTAGTGTGCGGTGGCGGGATTGCCTCCGGATTACGGGGCGGGGCAGCAAGTGTTACAACAGTAACGCGCCCTGGGCGTCGAGGAGGAGCCGCACGCGCTCGCCCGGCTCGTAGCGCCGCGTGCCGGCGTGTGTCACGGTCACTGCTTTCCCGTCATCCAGGCGCACCTCGACCCGCCAGCCCACTTCGGGCACAAGCGGATCTTCGTAATGGCGCCAATCGAGCTCGGCCGGCTCCGCGCGCTCCATTTCTGCGACATGGACTACCGTGCCGCCCACGGTGGGCTGCTGAAGCTGGCAGCCCGCGAGCAAGAGAAGCGCGGCGAAAAGGAGCGTTCTCATGCCGGGTGCCGGTTGTCGTTGCGGAAGCGCGTCGGATAGGGGCTCTGCCCTTCGACGCTGGTCGCGCCGGCCGGCCCAGCGGAATCGACGAACTGCGCGCAGCCCGCCAGGGTAGTCGCGGCGAGCGAGAATGCGAGGAGAAGACGTTTCATGGCTTGACCTTTCGTCACGATAGAGAAATCGAGGCGTCGCTGAAGGCTTCGACCAGCGCCACGCCCGAACGACGCAGGCGCATGCTGCGGCCCTCGCCCAGGACCACGTCGCGCGCGCTGTTCTCCTCGGTGATCCACACCGCGCCGCCGTGGGCGGTCACCGTGCTACCCGCGCCATCCACTACGCGCAGGAACTGTCCGCGCTGCAGGTTGATCGTCATGGTGGCTCCTTTCGCTGTAGATCACCGGTTGCGGAAGCGTGACGAAGGCTTCGGCGCCGAGCGGCACGCCGTTGTAGGGGTCGCGGATTTCATCGATCTCGAACATGGTGCAAGGCTGCGCGCCAGTCGCTGCGGCGCGGTTTCGGAACGCCGAATTTCGGTTACAGATGAAGCGAAGCGGAATTCGGGGTCAGGGTGCGATTTGTTTGCCGGCAGGGCGGATCCGGAGTTCGCACCCTGACCCCGAATTCCTAAGCGGCTTTGCGCAGCACTCGCGCGAGCGCGGAGGCGATGTCCCTCGACTGCACGGGCTTTTTGAGGATTTCCGTCACACCCGCGGCGAGCGCCCGCTCGGAGAGGATGGGGCCGGTGTAGCCGGAAACGAGCACGATGGGCAGGTCGGCGCGCCGCTGGCGCAGCGCGCGCGCGAGCTGGGTGCCGCTGATGCCCGGCATCACTTCGTCGGCGATGACGGCGTCGATGTGGCCGTTGTCGAAGGCGGCGAGCGCGGCGGTGCCGTCCGAGCAGCCGACCGGCTCGTAGCCGAAATGCTTGAGGACCTCGGAGGTCACGGCCACTAGCGCCTCTTCGTCATCGACGACGAGCACGCGCTCGCCGCGGCCGCGCGCGACGGGACTGGCGGCCGCCTCTTCCACGGCGGCGGGCGCCTCGACGCGCGGCAGATAGATGGAAAACGCGCTGCCGCGCCCGGGGGTGCTCGCGACATCGATCGCGCCGGAGGAATCGGTAACGATGCCGTAGACGAGCGCGAGGCCGAGCCCGGTGCCCTTGCCCACTTCCTTCGTGGTGAAGAAGGGCTCGAAGATGCGCGCGAGCGTGGCTTCCTCCATGCCGACGCCGGTGTCCTGCACCGTGAGGCGGGCGTACACGCCGGCATGCAGAGTCGTGTGCGCGAAACTGCGCTCGGCCTCGATGGATTGCACGTCGAGCATGACGCGCAGCACGCCGCCCGCGGTCATGGCGTGGCAGGCGTTGGTGCAGAGATTCATGGTGACCTGGTGGAGCTGCGTCGCGTCGCCGATCACGTACACCGGCTCTTGCGGCAGCGCGGTCTCGAGCCTGATGTTCGCGGCGAGCGAGCCGCGCACGAGCTCGAGCGTCTCGGCGACGATGCGGCCGAGGTCCACGGGCGCGCGCTTGCCGCGCTGGCTGCGGCTGTAGGACAGGATCTGCGAGACGAGGCCGCTCGCGCGGTTCGCGCCGGTGAGCACATTGTCGGCGTAGCGCTTGAGCGGCGAGCCGGCAGGCGCGTTCTCCGCGAGCATCTCCGCGTAGCCGAGGATGCCGCCGAGGATGTTGTTGAAATCGTGCGCGATGCCGCCGGCCAGGCGTCCGACCGCCTCGAGCTTCTCGGCCTGGCGTAGCCGTGTCTCGAGCCGCGTGCGCTCCACGTCGGCCTGCTTTCTCTCCGTGATGTCGCGGAAGTTGAACACGACGGCGCGTACGCTCGGCTCCTCGAGCAGATTCTTGCGCGTGAGCTCGACCCACCGGTACGAGCCGTCCTTGTGGCGCACGCGCGCCTCGTCGACCGAGACCTTGCCCGGGTGCTGCATGAGCTCCGTGCGAAGCTTGATCGCGGCTTCGCGCTGCTCGGGATGGATGAGGTCCATGACCTCGGTGCCGCGCAGCTCGTCGGTCTTGAAGCCGAGCAGGCGCTCGATCGCGGGGCTCGCGTAGAGGATGCCGCCCATCGTGGGCCGCGACAGAATGAGCGCGTCGGAGCTGTGCTCGATCATCGCCTGGTAGCGCTTCCAGCTCCGCGCGAGTGCGCGCTCGCGGCGCGCGAGACCCCAGGCGGCAAGGGCGATCAGTCCGATCATCGCGGCGGAGGTGAGCAGCGTGCGGTCGAACACGAGCCAGGCTTCGTCGCGCCACGGCGCGAGCACCGCGGCCTCATTCGAGCCGCTCGCGACGAGCAGCGGGAAAGCGCGCACCGCCGTAGTGGCGAGGAGCACGCGCTCCTCGCTGATGGGGCTCGTGGTCCAGCCCGCGAAGCGGCCTTCGCGATTGACCCCGCTCATGATGGCGCCGCCGGGGAACTTGCGACCGCGCGCATTGCCGGGGTCGGGCACCCGCGTGATGAGGGTGCCTTTGTTCGAAAGCAGCGTAATGAACCCCTCGCCGAGATCGATGGCGCGATATAGCCGGTCGAACGCTTCGAGATCGATCGCCGCGGCCACCACGCCGCCGAATTCGCCTTTCGCGTCGTTCAGCCTTCGCGACAGCATCACGCGCCATTGCCCCCCGGGCGCAACCCGATACGGCTCGCCCAGATACAGCGTTTCGGTTGAACCGTCGCGGTGCACCGTGTGAAACGGCGGCTCCGGCACCTCGGGGTCAAACGCAGGCGTGCCGGAGAAGCGCAGAACAAGGCCGCCCTGGGCGTCCAGCACCATGAGCGCGGCGATATAAGGAATCCGCGAGAGCTCATCGCCGATCTTCCCCTCGAGCAGAGCGAGCTCGCTCGCCGGCTTGGTCTGCAGGCTGCGCAATATGAGATCGACCGAATCGAGGGACGCGGCCGTCTGCTCCGCCAGGAGCCGCGTCATGTTGGAGTAGTTGCGTAGCGCACGCCGCTCGTTTAGCTCGTACGCCTTGCGCACGTCCCAGATGGCGGAGGCGATGTTGATGCCGACGAGAACGAAGCCGAGCGCGATCAGCGCCCGGCCAAGCGGAAGACGAGACAGCCTACTTCTGACTTTCAGGAAGACCAATCAGGTCCGCGACCGCGCCGAGAAGCTCGGCGCGCTTGACGGGCTTGGCGAGCGCGCGCGCGGCGCCCGCTTTGACCGCCTCCTGCGCGCTCGTGCCCTGCCCGGAGCCGAAGTGGCCGGACACCGCGATCAACTGCAGCCCGGGGTGCTTGCGTTTCATCCAGCGGATCGCCTCGGCGCCGCAGGGCCCCGGCATCCACATGTCGCTCACCACGAGCGCGGGGCCTCGCTCCAGCGCGGTGCACGCCGAGTTGCAGTCAGTCGCCTTGCGTACGCTGTAGCCGGCACCCTCGAGCCAATCGACGATCAAATCGCGCATGATGGCGTCGTCGTCAATGACCAGGATTTCTTTGGGGTCGCTCAAGCCGCCATTCCAAGGGATCGCGATTGCGGGTAATTTACATCCTGCGCCGCACGCCGTTACAGCTGTAACCCGGTCGGGCGGCGCCTGACTAGACTTTACCGTGCCCGCAACCATGAGCTTGCAACCACAGGCTTCATCCCAGGCAGGGCTACCGCACGTCCTGGCGGTCGACGACGATCCCGTTATCCGGGAGCTGATCGCCGACTACCTCGGGCAGAACGATTTGCGCGTGACCACCGTAGCCGATGGCGCCGCCATGCGCGAGGTGATCGCTGAGCAGGTGGTCGATCTCATCGTGCTCGACCTGAGGCTCAAGGCCGAGGACGGCATGGCGCTCGCGCGCACGCTGCGCGACGAATCGGCGATTCCGATCATCATGCTCACGGGTCGCTCGGAAGAGGCCGATCGCGTGATGGGCCTCGAGCTCGGCGCCGACGATTACCTCACCAAGCCCTTCAGCCCGCGCGAGCTCCTCGCGCGTATCCGCACCGTGCTGCGCCGCCGCCGCGCCGAAGTGCGCCAAGGCCGGCCCGACGGTATCCGCGCCTACCGCTTCGAGGGCTGGGAGCTCAACCTGAACACGCGCCGCCTCGCCGACGCCGCGGGCAACGCGGTCGCGCTCTCGAACGGCGAATTCAGCCTGCTCGTCGTGCTGCTCGGCTCACCGCAGCGCATCCTCACCCGCGACCAGCTCCTCGACCTCTCACGCCTGCACAACGACGAGGTCTACAACCGCTCAGTGGACGTGCAGATCATGCGCCTGCGCCGCAAGATCGAAAAAGACCCGGCCAACCCGCGCTACATCCGCACCGAACGCGGCGCGGGCTACCTCTTCGGCGTCCCCGTCGAGACGGTCTACTAGAAGCGCTTCAGTTGGCAAACGTGTACTGCACCTGAACGAGGTCGATCCCGCCGTTCGGCTGCTTGATGCCGGCGTTGGACAGGTGCTGGATACCGACGCCGATGGTGTGCTTCGAGGCTAAGCGGAATCCCACACCGATGTGTGAGCCGAACTCGAAGGCGGAGGGCACGCGGTTTTCGTCGTTGTTGATCGTCTTCGAAAGCAGGTAACCGCCGAAGCCCGCCTCGTAGTACCCCCAGGCGCGCTCAGCGCGCCATATCGCCGTGGCATTCAGGTCGAGGCGCCGCGTGGTGCCGCGAATGTCCGGCACGCGCCATACGCTCGCGCCGAACTGCGCGTGCGAAGGCATCCACCACGAACCGTTCTCCCTCAAGGGGTGGCGATAGCCGAGGCGCACGATGTCGGTGTCCGCGGATTCGGTGCCGCGGCCGAAGACCCCGATCCACTGCGGGTCGGCCGCCCACCCAGGCCGCACGAACAGCAAGCAGAGAACAAGTACGACGGCGCGCGCCATCGCACCAGATTGCCGACGATCCATAGCGTCAATATGTCGACGCGAGACCGCCGTGATTACAGATGCAAATAGGCGGCAGCCGGATCGCTCCTCTCGTGTTGCGACACCGCGGCTGCCCCTGCGGCGGCATCTTCCTCCCCAAGGGCGATGCTACTCCTCGTTTTCTGGATCGGCATCATGCTGCTCAGCAGCATGATGCCGGTCAGTTCCACCCGCCCCCTAAGGCGCGCACCAGGGCCACGGTCGACTGATAGCGCGCCGAGCGAACCTGCAGCGCCTCGCGCCGGTTGCGAAGCTCGCTTCGCTGCGCGTCCAGAAGCTCGAGCTGGCTCACGTAGCCCGCGCGGTAGCGCGCGCCGGATAGTGCCGTGGTACGGCGCGCGGACGACACGGCGCGCGCCTGTGCCTCGGCTTGCTCGGCAAGAAGCCGCAGCGCAGAGAGCTGGTCTTCCACGTCCTTGAAGGCGACCAGGACCTGGTCACGGTAGGTGGCAACCGCGGCGTCGAGCTCGGCGCCCGCCGCCTGCACGCCGGCCTTGCGCCGCCCGCCGTCGAGGATGGGAAGCGACGCCACGGCGCCGATCAGCCAGGCGCGCGAGGACCACTGGAAAAGATCCGAAAGATCGGTCGACGCATATCCGCCGCTCGCGGTGAGGGCGATGTTCGGGAAGTACGCCGCCTTCGCCACGCCGACGCGTGTCTGCGCCGCGAGCATGCCGTACTGCGCCGCTGACACGTCGGGCCGGCGCGTCAGCACGGTGCTCGGCACGCCGGCCGGAATCTCCGGCAGCGCGGTGTTCCATTCGGCGGCCGGCAGGGAGAACCCGCTGGGCGCCTCTCCGGTCAGCACCGCGAGCGCGTGCTCGAGTTCGGCGCGACGGCGCTCGAGCGCGAGCGCCTCCGATTCGGTGGCCGCCACCTCGGTGGCCGAGCGCGCGACCTCGAGCTCGGCCACGTCGCCCGCACGCCAGCGCCGCTCGGTGAGCGCGAGCGTCTCGCGGTAGGCGGCGAGCGTGTCGCTCACGATCAGCCTTTCGGTGTCGAGCGCACGAAGGGCGAGATAGGTCTGCGCCACCTGCGCCTGGATGAGAAGTCGCGTGCTCTGCAGCAGGCCTTCACGCGACTGGGCATCGAGCACGGCCGCCTGGCTCGCGTGCGAGAGGCGCCCGAACAGATCGAGCTCGTACGAAAGATCGACGCCGGCCGCGAACAGGTTATTCGGGGGGCCGGGCGGGTTGCCGCCAATGAGACCCTGCGCGCGCCGCGCGCTCGCTCCGGCGCTCACCTGCAGCGCGCGGTCGGCATCGGTGATGCGTGCCACCGCGCGCGCCTGCGCAAGGCGCGCCGCGGCAACCTGGATACTCGTGTTCGCGCGCTCCGCACGCGCTACGAGCTCATCGAGCACCGGATCGTTGAACGCCTTCCACCACTCGCCGCGCTCCTGCGCCACGGCCGGCGAGGCAATGGCCCAGTTCTCCTTGAACTGCGCCGGCGCTTCGGGCAGCTTCTCCGGCTCGATCTTCGGCAACGAAGTCGAGCAACCAGCGACGAGCGCCACTACCCCCAGAAAAGGTGTCAGGACCCATTTTCTGTAAATGGGGCCGGATACCGCCATCATGGATGCCATCAGTCGTCTCCTCCCGCCGGCGCGAAGGCCTTCTCATCGTGCGGAATCTCGCCGTGGCGTTTCAGCGGGCGGTTGCCCGAGAGCGCGCGCATCAGCACATAGAACACCGGCGTGAGGACGATGCCGAACGCGGTCACGCCGATCATGCCGGCGAAGACGGCGATGCCCATCGCCTGGCGCATCTCCGCGCCGGCGCCCACGGAGAACGCGAGCGGCACGACGCCCGCGATGAAGGCGATCGAGGTCATGACGATCGGCCGCAAGCGCAGCCGGCTCGCTTCGATCGCCGCCTGCACCGGCGTGCGCCCGGCGAACTCGAGCTCGCGCGCGAATTCGACGATCAGGATGGCGTTCTTCGCCGCGAGTCCCACCAGCACCATGAAGCCGATCTGCGTGAAGATGTTGTTGTCGCCGTTGGTGAGCCAGACGCCGGCCAGCGCCGCGCCCATGCTGAGCGGCACGATGAGGATGATCGCGATGGGCAGCGCGAGGCTCTCGTAGAGCGCCGCGAGCACGAGGAAGACGAGGAAGATCGCGAGCGGGTAGACCCAGATCGCCGAATTGCCAGCGAGAATCTCCTGGTAGGTGATCTCGGTCCACTCGTAGCCAATGCCGGGCGGCAGCGTCTCGGCGGCGATGCGCTCGACCGCGTCCTGCGCCTGCCCCGACGAGAAGCCGGGCGCGGCGCGTCCGCTCACGTCCGCCGCGAGGAAGCCGTTGTAGCGGATCGCGCGCTCGGGGCCGGCCGCCGGACGCACGTTCATGAGCGCCGAGAGCGGCACCATCTCGCCGGAGTTCGAGCGCACCTTGAGAAGGCCGATATCCTCGGCGCGCGCGCGATAGGGCGCGTCGGCCTGCACGCGCACGGAATACGTGCGGCCGAACTTGTTGAAGTCGTTCACGTACAGGCTGCCGAGATAGATCTGCATCGTGTCGAACACGTCGGTCACCGGCACGCCGAGCTGGCGCGCCTTGGTGCGATCGATGTCGGCGTAGAGCTGCGGCACGTTGACCTGGTAAGTCGAGAACACGCCGGCAAGCTCGGGCGTCTGGTACGCCTTCATGAGGAAGGCCTTCGTCGCCTGGTCGAGCGCCTCGTAGCCGAGCGAGGCGCGGTCCTCGATATAGAGCTTGAAGCCGCCCGTCGTGCCGAGCCCCTGCACCGGCGGCGGCGGGAAGATGACGATGAACGCGTCCTGGATCTGCGCGAACTGCTTGTTGAGCGCGCCGGCGATCGCGCCTCCGGAGAGCGCGGGCGACTTGCGTTTGTCGAAGTCTTCCAGCGAAGCGAACACGATGCCTGCGTTCGAGCTGTTGGTGAAGCCGTTGATCGAGAGGCCCGGGAAGCCGACCGCGTTCTTGACGCCGGGCTGCTTCATCATGATGTCGCCCATGCGCCGCATGACGTCCTCGGTGCGGTCGAGCGTCGCGCCGTCGGGAAGCTGCGCGAAGCCGATCAGGTACTGCTTGTCCTGCTGCGGCACGAAGCCGTCGGGCACGGCCTTGAAGAGCACGCCGGTGACCGCCAGGAGCGCGATATACGCGCCCATCATCAGCGTCTTGCGCGACAGCACGGCGCCCACGGTGCGGCTGTAAGCGTTCGAGGCCGCGCCGAAGTACCGGTTGAACAAGCGGAAGAAGCGGTTCTGCTGCCCGGTGTGGGGCTTGAGAAGCAGCGCCGCGAGCGCCGGCGACAGCGTGAGCGAGTTGATCGCCGAGATCACGGTCGAGATCGCGATCGTCAGCGCGAATTGCTTGTAGAACTGGCCGGAGAGCCCGCTGATGAACGCGAGCGGCACGAACACCGCCACCAGCACCAGCGCGATGGCGATGATCGGATTCGTCACCTCCCTCATCGCCTGGTAGGTCGCCTCGCGAGGGCTACGGCCCTCGGCGATGTTGCGCTCCACGTTCTCGACCACGACGATCGCGTCGTCCACCACGATGCCGATGGCGAGCACCAGCGCGAACAGGGTGGAGAGGTTGATCGTGAAGCCGAGCGCGGCGA
>JAICPQ010000232.1 GCA_025929745.1 Burkholderiales bacterium
ATGAGCCTCGAGCGCTTCACCGCCCGCCTACAGGCGGAAGGGAAAGCGCGGGAGCACGGCTAATTTTTTAACGGCTAAGGAGCTTTTCACACATCGCACTCGAGAGATCGCAGCGCATCAACCGGGAAATCACCGCCCCGGAGGTGCGCCTGGTAGCGGAAAACGGTGACCAGCTGGGCATCAAAACGGTCGCAGAAGCATTGCGGCTCGCCGAAGAACAGAACGTAGACCTCGTGGAGATCGCGCCGCTCGCGAACCCGCCGGTCTGCAAGCTGATGGACTACGGCAAGTTCCGCTACCGCGAGCAGAAAAAAGCCCACGAGGCCAAGCTCAAGCAGAAGCAGATCCAGGTCAAGGAAATCAAGTTCCGGCCGGGCACCGATGAGGGCGACTACAAAATCAAGCTGGGCAAGCTGATCAGCTTCCTCGAAGAGGGCGACAAGGCGAAAGTGACGTTGCGGTTCCGCGGCCGCGAGATGGCACACAAGGAATTTGGCGAGCGCCTGCTCGAGCGGGTGCGCAAGGACCTCGACACCGTCGGCGTAGTGGAGCAGTTCCCGAAGCTCGAGGGCCGGCAGATGGTGATGGTGCTCGCGCCGAAGAAGAAGGGTCCGGCGCCGAAGTCGCCGGCCAAGGAAGTCAAGCCGGCGAAGCCGGCGACGCCGCCGAAGCGGCAAGCAGCTTAGAAGTGACAAGTGATGGCCGTGGCAGTTGAAGTGTTCCCGCATAGCGGGGGCCGCCCGGTGTCATATTAGAAACGGAGGGCACATGCCCAAGATGAAGTCCAAGCGGGGCGCTGCCAAGCGCTTCAAGGTGCGCGGCTCAGGCTCGATCAAGCGCGCTGGCGCGTACAAGCGCCACATCCTTACGAAGAAGACCACCAAGCGCAAGCGCCAGATGCGCAACGCGACCGCGGTCGATCATTCCAACAAGGCGCAGATCCTGTCGGTTCTGCCCTACTCGCGCTAAGGGGACGCCATGCCAAGAGTCAAGCGTGGAGTCACGGCGCGCGCGCGCCATAAGAAGGTTCTCGAGCAGGCCAAGGGTTTCCGCGGCCGCAGGAAGAACGTCTTTCGCGTAGCCAAGCAGGCCGTGATGAAGGCGGGGCAGTACGCCTACCGCGACCGCCGCCGCAAGAAGCGCGAGTTCCGCGCGCTGTGGATCACGCGCATCAACGCCGCGGTGCGCGAGCTCGGCATGAGCTACAGCGTGTTCATGGCGGGCTTGAAGCGCGCGAACATCGAGATCGACCGCAAGGTCCTGGCCGACCTCGCGGTGATGGACAAGCCGGCCTTCGACAAGATCGCGGCCCAGGTCAAGGCCAGCATCGCGCATTAGGGCCATGCAGGACCTGGGCGGAATCGTCGAGCGCGCGCTCGCCGACTTCGCAGCGGCGCCCGATCCGGCCTCGCTGGAGAACGCCAAGGCGCGCTATCTAGGCAAGGCTGGAGAGCTTTCGGGCTTTCGTCCGCAGGGCTCGCCCGAAGAACGCCGCGCGGCGGGCGTCGCCTTCAACAGCGCCAAGCAGAAGATCGAGGCGGCGCTCGAGGCGCGGCGCGCGGTGCTCGCCGAGGCGAAGCTCAGCGCCCGCCTCACCGAGCAGGCGCTCGACGTCACGCTGCCGGGGCGCGGCCGCGCTCGCGGCAATATCCATCCGGTGATCCGCACCTGGCAGCGCATCGAGGAAATCTGGCGCTCGATCGGTTTCGAGGTCGCCGACGGCCCGGAGATCGAGACCGACTGGTTCAACTTCACCGCGCTCAACAGCCCGGAGAACCATCCGTCAAGATCGATGCAGGACACTTTCTACGTCGATGTCAAGGATGCCAAGGGCCTGCCGCTCGTGCTGCGCACGCATACGAGCCCGATGCAGGTGCGCTACGCGCGCATCCACAAGCCGCCGATCAAGGTGATCGCTCCCGGTCGCACCTATCGCGTCGACTCCGACGCGACGCACTCGCCGATGTTCCACCAGGTCGAAGGGCTCTGGATTGACGAGAACATCAGCTTCGCCGATCTGAAAGGCGTGTACACCGAGTTTCTGCGCCGCTTCTTCGAGAATGATGCGCTCGAGGTGCGCTTCCGGCCGTCGTTCTTCCCGTTCACCGAGCCCTCGGCCGAGATCGACATGAAATTGAAAGGCCGGTGGCTCGAGATCTCGGGCTCGGGTCAGGTGCATCCGAGCGTGGTGCGCAACTTCGGCCTCGACCCCGAGCGCTACATCGGCTTCGCGTTCGGCTCGGGGCTCGAGCGCCTCACCATGCTTCGCTACGGCATCGAGGACCTGCGGCTTTTCTTCGACGGCGACCTGCGCTTCCTCGAGCAGTTCCCATGAACATTCCCGAGAGCTGGCTGCGCAGCTTCTGCGACCCGCGCCTTTCCGGGCGGGAGATCGCCGACAAGCTCACCATGTCGGGACTCGAGGTCGAGGCCTACGAGCCGGTAGCGCCTTCCTTCAGCGGCGTCGTGGTGGGCGAAGTGATCTCGGTCGAGAAGCATCCGAACGCCGACAAGCTGACCGTTTGCAAGGTGAAGGCCGGCAAGGAAACGTTGCAGGTGGTGTGCGGCGCGCCCAACGTGCGCGCCGGCATGAAAGCGCCACTCGCGAGAGTCGGAGCGCGGCTGCCCAGCCTGGAGATCAAGAGCGCCGAACTGCGCGGCGTGAAAAGCGAAGGCATGCTGTGCTCGGCTCGCGAGCTCGGTCTGTCTGAGGACCACTCCGGTCTTCTCGAGATCGACGGAAAGCCGGGAAGCGACGCCCGCGTTGCGCTTCGCCTGGACGATTACGTCCTGACGCTCAAGCTGACGCCGAACCGTGCGGACTGCCTCTCGGTGCTCGGGATTGCGCGCGAGCTCTCCGCGATCACCGGCACGGCGCTCAAGCCGGTGGCGATCAAGCCGATTCCAGCCCGGAACAGGGCGCGCCACGCGGTGAAGCTGCCGACGCCGGATGCCTGCGGCCGCTTCGCGGGAAGGGTGATCAAGGGCGTGAATGCCAAGGCGCCGACGCCGGTCTGGATGCGCGAGCGGCTCGAGCGCGCGGGACAGCGCTCGATCTCGGCGCTGGTCGACGTCACGAATTACGTGATGCTCGAGCTCGGCCGGCCGCTGCACGTCTACGACCTCGACAAGCTGCGCGGGCCGATCGTGGTGCGCTGGGGCCGCAAAGGCGAGAAGGTCCTGCTCCTGAACGAGCAGGAAGTGGAGGTCGACGAGTCGGTGCTCTGCATCACCGACGACTCCGGCGTGATCGGCCTGGGCGGCATCATGGGCGGGGAGAGCACCAAGGCGGACGAGAACACGAAGAGCGTGTTTCTCGAGTCGGCATTCTTCTATCCGGACGCCATCGCCGGCCGCGCGCGGCGCTACAACTTCGCGAGCGACGCCTCGCACCGCTTCGAGCGCGGCGTCGATTTCAACAATAACGTCGACGGCGTCGAGCGCGCCACGCGCCTGATCCTCGAGATCTGCGGCGGCGAGCCCGGGCCTACCGCCGACACCGTGGCGCGGCTCCCGAAGCGCAAACCCGTGGCGATGCGCGTCGCGCGCGCGCAGAAAATCATCGGCATCCCCGTGCCCGCGAAGGAAATGAGCGGGGCGTTCAAGCGCCTGGGGTTCTCCTTTAGAGCGAAGAGCGGCAGCTTCGTGGTCTCGCCGCCGTCGTACCGTTTCGATATCGCCATCGAGGAGGACCTGATCGAGGAGGTGGCGCGGCTGTACGGGTTCGAGCGCATCGCCGCGCATCCGCCCAGCGTGTCGGCGACCATGCTGCGCCTGGAGGAGGGGAAAAGAAGCCTTCACACGCTGCGCGAGCGCCTCGCCGCGGCCGACTACCGTGAGGTCATCAACTTCAGCTTCGTCGAGCCGCGCTGGGAAGCCGATTTCGGCGGCGAGGCGGAGCCGATCCGGCTCATCAATCCCATCGTGAGCCAGCAATCG
>JAICPQ010000150.1 GCA_025929745.1 Burkholderiales bacterium
AACCGAACACGCGCTCGCAAAGATCGATATTCGCCACATGCGACTCATGCATGGCGCGCAGCGCCGTCCTTGCACCCGGCTCCGAAATACGCGGCACGGCCTCGGCGATGCGCTTGGCGACCCACGCCTGTCCGCGGTTCACCAAGTCGAGCCGCTCGCTCCACTTGCAAAGCCGCAGGCCGCGCTCGTAGAAGTCGCCGATGGCCATGGACGGCTCGACCTCGGCGTTGAGAAGCAGATGAATGAGCACCGCGCAGTTGTGCGCTTCGTCGCGCTGGATCTTGTGCAGCGCGGTCCATGCGGTGGAATTCGGCGGCAGCTCGGCCACGTACGCGGCAAGGAGCTTCGCCCCGGCCCGCTCGGCTTCCAGGAGCGTATTGAGAAGCGCTCCGAACTCGCTTCGCGACATGGCCATTGTGCGTTCCGCTGCTAAGGTGTTCATACCATCGAAGGGATGTCGTACATCGTGAAGCGGTGATCCTCCACCGCGCGCACGCCGGCGAGGTTTTCCGCGGCCACCCGCGCCGCAGCGCGCCACGCCTGCTCGTCGGGCGAATCGATGATTCCCGAGTAATGGACGACGCCGTTCTCGACGCGGACGCTCGAATAGGGCGTGCGCCACCAGTGATGGCGCTCGAGCTCGGCGGTGAGCCGCTCTTCGATCGCTTCGTCGCTCAGCGCGGGCTCCGCAGGCGCCTGGGCCTGCCTCGCCACTGCGCGCACCACATCGGCGCGACTGACGATGCCAATGACTTCGGCGCCGCGCATCACGGGGACGCGCTTGACCTTGCGCTCTTCCAGAAGCGCGACGATTTCGTCGATCGGCGTGTCGGCGCCAATCGAGACAACGTCCCGCGTCATCACGTCGCGCACCCGAAGGCCATGCGACTTGGCGTATTCGGCCGGTGACGAATGGTGACCAAGAAGCCGTCGCCAGCCGGATTGCTCGCGCACGCTGCCATCGGTGCCGATCTCGTGGCGATGCAGCAGGTCGGCCTCGCTGACCAGGCCGACGAGGCGGCCGCCCTCCTTGACGGGAACCGCGCTGATACAGTGAGTGGCAAGGAGCGCCGCCACCTGCGCGACGGATGTGTCCGGCCCGACAGTAATCGCGGGCGCGGTCATGATGTCTGTGGCTTTCAGGTCGTCAGGCATTCGGCGAGCTCCCAGTTGAGAAGGTTGTCGACTACGCCGGTAACGTAGGCGGCGCGCCGCTCCTGGTAGTCGAGGTAGTAGGCGTGTTCCCAAACATCGATCACGAGCAGCGGCTCCAGGCCGTGCACCATCGGCGTGTCGGCGTTTGCCGTGGTGATCACCTTGAGCTGCGTACCATGGCGCACGAGCCAGGCCCAGCCGCTGCCAAAGTGACCGAGCGCCGCCTCCTTGAGCGCTGCCGCCCACTTTTCGTACGCCGGCGGCGGCGGTCCGCTTTTCGGTCGCAGGCACTGCCAATAAAACGCGTGGTTCCACGCCTGGGCGGCGTTGTTGAAGAGCACTTGCCGCGCGGCATCCCCCGCGGTCCGGAGGATGACGGCTTCGAGCGTCTCGGCATTGTCGCCCACCAGAGCTTTCACCTTGTCCACGTAAGCGCGGTGGTGCCTGCCGTGGTGCGTGTTGACCGTCCGCGCCGAGATCCACGGCTCGAGCGCGCTCGCTGCATAGGGCAGCTGGGGAAGTTCAATGCGCATCGGATGCTCCGTTGTCGGTGAATATCGTGGTGCGATATGTATACATCGTATTACGATATATTGTCAACCATGTTGAGATCACCTATAAGCGGGGCGCCCGCCTGGACCATGAGCCAACCGAAGCGCAGCCGCTCCGCGCATCTCGATCCGAGTGAATATCGGCAGCTCGCGTCGTTCCGGCATGCGCTGCGCCGTTTCCTGCGTTTCAGCGAGGCGGCGGCCGAGCAGGTCGGCCTCACCGCGCAGCATTACCAGGCGCTGCTCGCGGTGTGCGCGAGCGCCGATGGGCGGGTCACCATCAACGACCTTGCGCAGCAGCTCCTCATCCGACACAACAGCGCGGTCGGCCTCGTCGATCGGCTCACCGCGCAAGCCCTGCTTACCCGCGAGCCCTCCCCGGAGGACGGGCGCAAGGTTTATCTAAGGCTTAGCTCGAAGGGCGACCGCGTCCTGCAGAAGCTCGCCGAGGTGCACCGCGAGGAGCTGCGCCGCATCGGCCCGCAGCTCGAGGCCCTCCTGCATGAGATCACCGGCACGAGGCTGACAGGTCCTCCGGCGGCGTAGCTTCCCGTTCGCAGGCAGCGCGGAAGGCGGTGTGCACCGCGATCGGTTCTCTTGCCGGGAAGGTGCACTCGATGGCCGCGCATCGTAGGCTGCCATGCCCAGTAAGGCGAACCCAACGATGGCGGTCAGCACGTCCGTCCATTCCAACGATCCGCGATACAGGCCCGCGAGCGCCGATACGACGATAAGCGTGATGCCGCCGAGGAATGCAACCCAATGATCCTTGGTGCTGCTGCCGCGAGTGCGCGACTCAACGACGCCGCGGGTTCCCGGGTCCGCATTGAGCGGACGTCCAAACTGTTCGTGATATCTCGGCATGTTCGTCTCCTGTCAAAGAACATCGTCAGGCGGCTTTTCCACCCGGGTCGCGCGTCACGATGGCGTAGTGGCTCAACGCGACCGACTGCTTTGCCCTGCCTTCGGTAAGCTGCCGCAGCTCGGCCGGCAGGCCCAGCAGGTCGGCGAGCGGCGCCTCGTAGCGCAGCACGCAATGGGTCGCTCGCGCGTACTCCTCGCACGCGCCAGCGCCGCGCCGGCGCATCGCCCTCTTCACCGATTCGCGGTACTGCGTCGGCAGGCTGATGCGCACGTGCATGATCGGCTCCTGGACCTGTACGCCCTCGATGAGCCGCACGCGAGGCGCGTCGATGCGAAGCCCCGGTCCGTACACATCGAGCAGAACATCGCGCGGCAGGGCGAGCGCCTCTTCGTTGCGCGCGAGCACATGCAGTCCCCTGTGCGAAGCGTTCAGCAGGAACTCCTCCCCCTCGGGGAGGAGCTCCTTCGCTTCGGTCGCGAAGCCGAACTGAAACGCGGTGCCTACGCGCTGCACGAGCTGCTCAATCGGCAGATGCAGATGCATGTCGCCTCCTTAGGCCGCGCGCAATTCGCGGTTGCGGCTTGTGCCGAGAATGCGCAGCGTCAGCGGCGCGGTCCCAGGCACGTCCACGTCGACGAGCGACCCTGCCGAGCGCCCGATCAGGGCGCGGCCGACGGGCGACAGGACCGAGATGCGGCCGAGCGCCGCATCCGCCTCCACGGGGTGAACCAGCACGACGGCACGGCGCGTGCCGCCCGGCTCCTGCCGGTAGGTCACCTTGGAGTTGAGCGCGATGCGATCCTCGGGAAGCTCTTCGTGCGGCACGAGCCGCGCTTCCAAAAGGACGTCGGCCAGCGCGTCCGCGGCCGCCGCTTCCAGCGCCGGCTGCCGGCGCCGTTCGCCGAGCATGAGCGCGAGCACTTCTGCGTCGCGCGCCGAAACGATCAGTTCGTAGTACTTCATCGTTACCTCCAAAGAGAAAAGAGCTCGAAACTCGCGAATAGCGCAAAGCCGGAACCGACGATGACGGCGTGCTCAAGACCTGGGCCGCCGCCGTGCACGAGCACGTCCAGAACCGACACGGCGACGAGGCCGAGCCCCGCCACGGCTGCGAAGCGGGAAAAGTCAAACTTCGGCATGGTCACCTCCTCGCATCGCGGCTGAGATCGCCAACAGAGCGACACCGAAACCGCCGACGATTGCATGCACAACACCCGGGGACCGGGCGCCGAGGACGACGTCGAGGACCGGCATCCCGAGGAGCAAGATGCCCGCGAAAAGTGCGCTAAGCGCAATACGAAACTTAAGCATTTACCGCCTCCATAGCGTTCGAGAAAAGACAGAGCGGCGCCGCAGCCGCGCTACGCGCGGACGGTCGCAAGCTGAAACGAGACGGAATCCCGGTAAGCCGGCGCTAGGCCGCTACCGGGCTAGCCAAGAAAGACGAGAGTGCCTGGGCTGACGAGCGTGCGCGCCGGCACCGCGAATGCGGTGACGCTCGTGGAGATCGCATTGTTGAAGAAGCGCGCCATGATGTGTCCGACCATAGCATAGAAAAAAAATAAAGCAAGCCGAGCTCGAACGCTCGCGCCGCTATCGCGCGAGCCGAAAATGGTCCGCGATGCGGCGGGCGACGGCTTCCGCGCTCAGCGACGAGTTGTCGATCTCCAGGCTTTCGCGCATCGGGATGCGCGAGGACAGATTCCAACGCGCCATCGCTTCGCGCAGACTTCTTGCGCCGACGATCTTGCCGTAGCGCTCGCGCTCAGGCGCGCGGACGCGCTCCTCGTGAGTTGCAGCGTCGCACTGCAGCCGCACGAACAAAAGCTCGCCGCCGCGTCTTTCCACAGCGTCGATCATCTTCTGCATGAAAGCGTCGTCTTCTGGGGCAGCGTAGACCAGGGTGGAGATGACGCCGGACAAACCCGCTTCCGCCGCGGCCTCGAAAGCGGACAGGCGAATCCGCTCGGCGAGCTTGCCGAAAGGCGCCGACGGAAAGTCAAACAGCGACCGGACCAGGTCGAAGGTCAGGTGGTTGTGGAAGAGCTTGAAGCCGGTCAGCTCCGCGAGCGCGCTTGCCGTGGTCAGCTTGCCGACGCCGGGGGGACCGTAAAGGGTTACCAGCTTCATGCGCTGCGGGCGAGCTTCGCCTCGTAGTCGACCCAGCCGTACTGGCGGCCGGTGCGGCGGTTGCGCTGCGTGGCGCCGCCCTTGTGCAGCACGCGGTGACACGGAATGGCGAAGGCGAACCAGCTCCGTGAGCACGCGCCGGCGACCGCACGGATCGCCTTCGGCGCACTGATCGCCTTCGCGATCCGTGAGTAGGTTGACGTCTCGCCGAAGGGGATTTTGCGCACCTCGTGCCACACGCGCTGCTGCAGATCGGTGCCACGGATGTCGAGCGGCAGCGGGAAAGGCCGAAACGGCGCCGCGATGTACCGGCGGACTTTTGCGACCGTGGCCCTGCTGCCCTTGTCGTCGCGAACCAGGTTCGCCTTGGGAAATCGCGCGCCGAAGTCGCGGATGAGCCGCGACTGCGTGTCCCGCACCATGATGGAGACGATTCCCTTATTGCTTGAAGCGACGAGCAGCGCGCCGAGCGCGCAGCGGCCGGTGCCGTAGCGGATGGTTTCCGGCGCCCTGCGGGTGAGCGGACCGTCCCTGAACATGCGGTAGATTGTCACTCATGCCGATCATCGACTCGCAGGTCCATGCTTACGAAGCGAACACCCCGCAGCGGCCGTGGCACAGCGTGCCGAACTGGCCATCGCACGTCACCGGCGACGAGATGGTCGCCGCGATGGACCAGGTGGGCGTCGACGGGGCGATCTTCATCTCCGCCTTCTCGCTCTACCAGTACGACGCGAGCTATGCGGTCGAGGTGCAACGCCGGCACCCCGGGCGCTTCGCGCTTATCAAGCCGGTCAACCCCGCGGATCCCGCAGTGGGCGAGGTCATCGCCGAGTGGAAGAAGCAGCCGGGCGCGGTGGCCGTGCGCATCATGATGACGACGCGCGAAGCAGGCCTGCGTCCCGACGATCCCGGCGTCGACCGCATCGCGCGCGAAGCCGCGCGGCACGGCTTTCCGGTCAACGTGCTGTTCTGGGGAAACATCGAGGCGGGCGCGACGCTAATCGACCGCCATCCGAGTACCCGCTTCATCGTCGACCACATGGCGATCATGCAGCCGCGCACCCCGCCGGCGCCGCCCGAGCCGTGGGCGGATCTGCCGAAGGTCCTTGCGCTGGCGAAGCGTCCCAACGCGCTCATCAAAGTGAGCGGCGCCTGCACCCTCTCGCGCCAGCCCTATCCATTTCCCGACATTTGGGACCCGCTCGCACGCCTGTTCGATGCCTGGGGCTTCGAGCGCTGCCTTTGGGGTACGGACTGGACTCGAGCCTTCGCCGTCGTGAACTACGAGCAGGCCGTCGAACCTTTCCTCAGGACCGACCGGCTGAGCGAGAGCGAGCGCGCCATGCTGATGGGCGGCGCCTGCGCGAAAGCGTACGGCTGGTCGCCCAGCAAAAGCTAGACTCAAGCCGGACCGAGCGCCCTCCTCCTTATAGACGTGGCCGTAAGGCGCGCCGGCTTCTTGATGTAGACGCGAGTGAGTTCCTCGGCCGGCATCGGCTTTGCGAACAGGTGACCCTGAGCCTGTTCGCAGCGAAGCACCTGCAGCAGTCTCGCCTGTTCTTTCGTCTCGACGCCCTCGGCAACGACGGTCAGCGCCAGGCTTTGCGCCATCTCGATGATCGTGCGCACGATGGTCGCGTCGGTCTTGTCGCGCGCCATCTCCTTCACGAAGGAGCGGTCGATCTTGAGCGCGCTGAGCGGAAAGCGTGTCAGGTAAGCAAGGCTCGAGTAGCCGGTGCCGAAGTCGTCGATGGCGATGCGAAAGCCACTCTTGTTCAAAGCGCGCACGATGCGCGTGGCCTGTTCCGGGTCCTGCATGAGGTGGCTCTCGGTGAGCTCGAGCTCGATGAGCTGCGGATCGACGCCCGCCGCCGCCACCACCGACCGGATGCTGGCGTCCAGATTCTGCTGCCGCAACTGGCGCGCCGAAAGGTTGACGGAGATGGGCAGCGAGCCGAGACCCGCGGCCTGCCAGGCCCTGACGTCGGCGCAGGCGCGTCCGATCGCCCACTCGCCAACCGGCACAATGAGCCCCGTCTCCTCGAGGATCGCGATGAACTCGTCCGGCAGGACGAGCCCGCGCTCGGGATGGCGCCATCGCAGCAGCGCTTCGGCTCCGCTCAGCTTGCCGCTGGCTAGCTGAAATTTCGGCTGGTAGAAGAGCGCGAACTCGTTGCGCTCGAGGGCACGGCGCAACTCGGCGCCGAGCTGCACGCGCGCTCTGGAGCGCTGGTTGATCTCGGCGGTGTAGAACTG
>JAICPQ010000130.1 GCA_025929745.1 Burkholderiales bacterium
ACCAAGGACTTCCACCGCGCCTACGAGGCGTTCGCGGCGAAGCGCAAGCCCGTTTTCGAGGGAGATTGATGGATCGGTTTGGCCATTATGGTTGGCCGTTCTTCGAGGAGCGCCACGGCAAGCTGGCGCGTGAAGTGGAGCAGTGGGCAGGCGAAAATCTCGCGCACGCGCATGGCGAGGACGCCGACGCTATCTGCCGGCGCCTGGTACAGGATCTGGGCTGCGCCGGTTATCTGCGCCACTGCGTCGCCGACAAGCCCGACGTGCGCTCGATCGCGCTCGTGCGCGAGGTGCTCGCCTACCATGCCGGCCTTGCCGACTTCGCCTTCGTAATGCAGGGGCTCGGCAGCGGCCCGATCGTGCTCGCCGGCAGCGAGGCCTTGAAGAAGCAGTACCTTCACAAGGCGGCAACCGGTGACGCGATCGCCGCCTTCGCCCTTTCCGAGCCCGAGGCCGGGTCGGACGTACAGGCGATGACGACGACGGCGCGCCGGCAGGGCGAGTCTTGGCTTCTGAACGGCACGAAGACCTGGATCTCGAACGGCGGCATTGCGGATTTTTACGTCGTCTTCGCCAAGATCGAGGAGGGCATTAGCGCGTTTGTCGTGGACGCCAAGGAAGTCGATGCCTCCGAGCGCATCGATATTGTCGCGCCGCATCCGATGGCGGTGCTGCGGCTCGAAAACGCGAAAGGGCAGCTCCTCGGCGAGCCCGGGCAGGGCTTCAAGCTCGCGATGCGCAATCTCGACATCTTCCGAACTACCGTCGCGGCGGCCGCGCTCGGCTTCGCGCGCCGGGCGCTCGCCGAGGCGCTCGAGCGCGCGCGCAGCCGAAAGATATTTGGCCAGGCGCTGTCCGAGTTCCAGATGACGCAGGCGAAGCTTGCCGACATGGCGACGCAGATCGAGGCCGGCGCGCTTCTCACGTACCGCTCTGCGTGGGCGCGCGACGTGAAGGCCCACCGGGTGACGCGCGAGGCCGCCATGGCCAAGATGTTCGCAACGGAAGCCGCGCAACTCATCATTGACGCGGCAGTGCAGATCTGCGGCGGGCTCGGCGTAATGCGTGGGCATCCGGTGGAGCGCTTGTATCGGGAAGTGCGCGCGCTGCGCATCTACGAGGGCGCGACCGAGGTGCAGAAACTCATCATCGCGCGCGAGCTCTTAAGAAAATGAATTACACGGCGCATACCGACACCTTCGCGCGCGACAACCTGCCGCCGAAAAGCGATTGGCCGGAGTTCGTCTTCGAGCTGCCTGAGGTCAAGTACCCGGGGCGGATGAATTGCGCCACCGAGCTTCTCGACAAGCCGGTGACGCGCGGCTACGGCCACCGCATCGCCCTGCGTACGCCCGACGGCGAGTGCACCTACACCCAGCTCTTCACGCAGGCGAACCGCATCGCGAACTTGCTCGTGCGCGACATGGGGTTGAAGCCCGGCAACCGCGTCCTGCTGCGCGGTCCGAACAACCCGATGATGGCCGCCTGCTGGTTCGCGGTCATGAAAGCCGGTGGAATCTGTGTGGCAACGATGCCGCTGCTCCGGGCCAAGGAGCTCACGGATGTCGTGAACAAGGCCGAGATCACGCATGCGCTGTGCGACAAGCGGCTGCAGGAGGAACTCGACCTCGCGATGCCGGCGTGTCCCACGCTCGCCAGCGTCAAGTACTGGTATGACGAGAGTGCGACATCGGTCGATTCGCTCGCCATGCGCCAGCCGCTCTGGTTTACCAACGTTGCGACCGCCGCCGACGACGTGGCGCTCATCGCCTTCACCTCCGGCACCACCGGCAAGCCGAAGGGCACGGTGCATTTCCATCGCGATGTGGTGGCGATGTGCGACCTCTTTCCGCGCTCGATCCTGAAGGCCACCAAGGACGACGTCTTCGTCGGCACGCCGCCGATTGCGTTCACCTTCGGTCTTGGCGGCATGCTGTGCTTCCCGTTGCGCGTGGGCGCTTCGACCGTGCTGGTCGAGAAGCACACGCCCGAAACGCTGCTCCAGACCATCGGTCGCTTCCAAGCGACCGTCTGCTTCGCCGCGCCGGTGATGTATCGGCAGATGGCGGCGATGGCGGCGCGCTACGACCTTTCATCGCTGCGCAAATGCGTCTCCGCTGGCGAGGCGCTGCCCGATGCGACACGGCAGGCCTTCAAGGAAGCGACCGGAATCGAGATCATCGACGGCATCGGCTCGACCGAGATGATCCACATCTTCATTTCGCACACGCCCGAGCGCGTGCGTCGCGGCGCCACCGGCTACGCCATTCCCGGGTACCAGGCCACCGTGCTCGATGCAGACGGCAACGTTTGCCCGCCCGGGCAGGTTGGGCGCCTCGCGGTAAAGGGCCCGACGGGCTGCCGTTACCTCGCCGACGACCGGCAGGAGAACTACGTCCAGAACGGTTGGAACGTGACCGGCGACGCGTATCTCATGGATCGCGACGGCTACTTCTTTTACCAGGCGCGCACCGACGACATGATTATCTCGGCCGGCTACAACATCGCCGGACCCGAAGTAGAGGACGCGCTTCTCAAGCATCCGGCGGTGGCCGAATGCGGCGTGGTGGGCGCGCCGGACAGCGATCGCGGCACCATCGTCAAAGCCTTCGTCCTTCTGAAACCCGGGAGTGACAAGTCCGACGAGATGAAGAAGGCCTTGCAAGAGCACGTCAAGAAAATCATCGCACCGTACAAGTACCCGCGCGCGGTCGAGTTCGTCGATACGCTGCCGCGGACGGAAACCGGGAAACTGCAGCGCTTCAAGTTGAGGTTGTCATGAATATCCTCCAACCGCCCGGCTGGGCGAGAGCGAAAGGTTTCTCCAATGGCATCGCCGCGACCGGGAAGCTCGTCTTCATCGCCGGCCAGGTGGGCTGGACCGGCGAGGGCGAATGGCAAGCGCGCGATTTTCCGGGCCAGTTCCGTCAGGCGCTCGCCAACATCCTGGAAGTGCTCGCACAGGCGAACGGAAAGCCGGAGCACATCGTGCGCCTGACCTGGTATGTGCTCGATAAGCGCGAATACCTCAGCTCCCTTAGGGCCGTCGGTCAGGCGTACCGAGAGCTCATGGGCAGGCACTACCCGACGATGGCAGTAGTGCAGGTGAGCGGCCTCGTGGAGGATGAAGCGAGGCTTGAGATTGAAGCAACGGCGGTGGTCCCATGAAGGTGACTGTCATCGGAGGAGGACCCGGCGGCCTGTACTTCGCGCTACTGGCGAAGAAGGCGTGGCCGCGCTGGGACATCACGGTTTACGAGCGCAACCGCCCGGACGACACGTTCGGCTTCGGCGTCGTGTTCTCGGATCAGACGCTCGATACGTTCAAGGCCTACGACCTTGTCACCTACGAGCGGATCCGTCGGCGCTTCGCCTATTGGGGCGACGTCGACGTCGTCTACAAGGGGAAGGTGCTGCGCTCGGGCGGGAACGGATTCTGCGGATGCTCGCGCGTGGCGCTCCTCAACATCCTGCAGGACCGCGGGCGCGAGCTCGGCGTGCACATGCGATTCCAGCGGGAGGTCGAAGGGCTGGAAGAATTTGCCGATTCCGACCTCATCGTCGTCGCCGACGGCATCAATTCGAAGATCCGCGCCAAGTACGCCGAGCATTTCCAGCCTTTGGTGGACTTGAGACCGAACAAGTTCACCTGGCTCGGCTCCACTCGGCCGCTCGATGCCTTCAAGTATTTCTTCCGCGAGACGCCGCAGGGCGTGCTGCTCGCGCACTGCTATCAGTACGAGGCCGACCGCTCGACCTGGGTCGTCGAGATGAACGAGGAGACCTGGCGCAACTTCGGCTTCGACAAGCTCTCGGAGACCGAGATGCTGCCGGTGCTCGAGCGCGTGTTCGGCGAGGAGCTCGACGGCCATCCGCTCATCGCGAACCGTTCACTGTGGCGCAACTTTCCGAACATCACCAACAAGACCTGGGTAAAGAACAACGCGGTGCTCATCGGCGACGCCAAGGCGACGGCCCATTTCTCCATCGGCTCCGGCACGAAGCTCGCAATGGAAGACGCGATCGCGCTGTTTGAGGCGTTCAAGAAGCACACGAGCGTTCCGGCCGCTTTGAAGTTGTATGACACCGCGAGGCGCGAAGAGGTCGAGAAAACCCAGCATGCGGCTAACGTGTCGCTCGCCTGGTTCGAGCACATGAAGCGCTACTTCACGATGGCGCCGCCGCAGTTCGCCTTCGGCGTCATGTCGCGCTCCAAGCAGATCACCTGGGAGAACCTGGAGCTGCGCGATCCGGCCTTCATCAAGGGCATTCACCAGTGGTTCGCGCGCCAGGTGAGGGACCAGGGCTTCGACATCGACCTCCAGAATCCGCCGGTGCCGATGTTCACGCCGTTCCGGCTGCGCGACATGGTGGTCGAGAACCGCGTCGTGGTATCGCCGATGGACCAGTACTCGGCCGTGGACGGGATGCCGACCGACTGGCATTTCGTGCATCTCGGCAGCCGCGCCATCGGCGGCGCCGGGCTGGTGTATGTCGAGATGACCTGTCCGTCGCCCGAGGCGCGCATCTCTCCCGGATGCACCGGCCTGTGGAACAAGGCGCAGCGCGACGCCTTCAAGCGCATCGTCGATTTCTGCCACGCTAATTCGAAGGCGAAGATGTGCATGCAGCTCGGCCACTCCGGGCGCAAAGGCTCGACGCAGCTCGGCTGGGAACGCATGGATCATCCGCTCGAGAACGGCAATTGGCCCGTCATTGCGCCTTCGCCCATCCCGTACTACGAGGGCGTTTCGCAGGTGCCGCGTGAAATGACACGCGCAGATATGGACAAGGTGCTTGCCGACTTTGTGCGCTCGACCAGGTATGCCGACGAGGCCGGCTTCGACATGCTCGAAATCCACATGGCGCACGGCTACTTGCTGGCAAGCTTCATTTCGCCGCTCACCAACAAGCGCTCGGACGGTTACGGCGGCGCAATCGAGAACCGCATGCGCTTTCCGCTCGAGGTCTTCAAGGCCTGCCGCGCGGTGTGGCCGGAAAGGAAACCGATATCGGTGCGCGTTTCGGCGACCGATTGGGCGCCGGGCGGACTGGCGGGTGAGGATTTGATGGCGCTCACCCGCATGCTCAAGGCCGCGGGCTGCGATCTCATCGACTGCTCGACGGGGCAGACAGTGCCGCATCAGAAGCCGGTGTACGGGCGCATGTACCAGGCGCCGTTTTCCGATTGGGTGCGCAACGAAGTCGGCATCGCGACGATGACGGTCGGCGCGGTAACTACGCCGGACCAGGTGAACACCCTACTTGCTTCGGGCAAAGCGGACCTCGTGGCGCTCGCGCGCCCGCACCTCTCCAATCCCTACTTCACGCTGCAGGCGTCCGCCTGGTACCAGCATATGGGCCAGTACTGGCCGCCGCAGTATCTCCCCGGGCGCGACCAGGCGTATCGCAACGCGGCGCGCGAGCGTGCCGAGCAGATCGACCTGCGCATCAAGGCTCGCCCCGCGAGCCACGAAGTGAAGGACGGGCCGGTCAAAAAAGCGGCATGATTGGCGCCATGAGGAACATCGCACTCGCTTTACTGCTCGCTTGGCTCGTCCCGGCGCAGGCGGCGCTCGATATTAAGGACATCGCCATCGGCGCGAAGGAGCAGGACGTGAAGCGCCAGCTGCCCAGCGTGAACTGCAAGCCGTTGCAGTGGGAGAGCAAGGCCGCCGACCGGCGCTGCGACGATTCGCGAGTCGCCTTCGGCGGCGTCGAAGTGCAGGTGACCTTCTACCTCAAGAAAGACGTGGTCGAGGCCTTCGACGTGCGCTTCAACACGCGCGAGCTCGATCGCTTCGTGAGCTTCCTCAAGTCACGCTACGGGAACCCGGAGACCGAGACGCGGGAGACCATCGCCGGCAAGGGCGACAAGCCACGCGAGGTCTACAAAGCGCTCTGGCAGAACGGCAAGCAGCGCGCGGTGCTCACCGCGCAGCTCGAAAAGCGGCGCGCGACCATGCTGGTCTCGCGCGGAGACTTCGAGGAAGAGATCTACCGCGTTCGCTAGGCCTTTAGCTTTTTCAGCGCCGCGACGGCCTTTGCTTGATCCTCGGCGCTGTCCAGCGCGATGAAGCTGACGAACTTGCGGCTCATCGCGATCGCGGACATGCCGCGAAAGTTGATACCCGCATCCGAGAGCGTGCGCGCGATGCGCGAGCCGAGGCCCGGCTTGTCGCCGCCTTCGATGCGCACCGAGTGAATGTTTTCCGGACGGCCCATGCCGGCTTGCTGTGCGGCTTCCACCGCTTTCTTGCCCTTCACCGGCGTCACGAACATCACGCCTTTGCCGGGCTCGCTGCGGCGCGCGAGCAACATTTCGAGATTCGCGCCTGCCTTCGACAGGCCTTCCAGCTTCTCCGCCGCGCCGCCTGGCCGGTCATCGATCGTCACTGCCCACACCTCCGCCTTGCTCACTTTGAGTGCCATGGGTTCTCCTCCGCGTTGATGGTGCCGGCATAATTTACTCCCATGCAAGGGGTCTCCGCGAGGCGGGTGAGCGAGCTCCTCGCCGGCGCCGGCGAGTTGGCGCTGCTCGACGTGCGCGAGCAAGGCGTTCATTACCGCGGCCATCCGTTCTTCGCCTGCTCGGCGCCGCTGTCGCGCCTCGAGCTCGTGATCGGCGACCTGGTGCCGCGCAAGACCGTACGCGTGGTCGTCCTCGACGGCGGTGGCGAGGGCCTGGCCGAGAAAGCCGAGCGCAAGCTCGGCGAGCTCGGGTATACCGACGTCGCCGTCTTGGAAGGCGGCTGCCAAGGGTGGAAGGCGGACGGCCTCGAGCTCTTCAGCGGCGTTAACGTCCCGTCCAAAGCGTTCGGCGAGTTCGTCGAGCATCATTACGCGACCCCGCGCATCGCCCCGGGCGAGCTCAAGCGCCTGCAGCAGCTGAAGAAAGTGGTGGTGGTGGACTCGCGCCCGTTCGAGGAATACCACCGCATGAACATCCCCGGCGGCATCGACATGCCGGGCGCCGAGCTCGTGTGGCGCATCCACGACCTGGCGCCAAGCCCGGACACGCTGGTCGTCGTGAACTGCGCCGGGCGCACGCGCAGCATCATCGGCTGTCAATCGTTGCGCAACGCCGGCATCCCGAACCCCGTGGTGGCGCTGAAGGACGGAACCATGGGCTGGGAGCTGGCGGGATACACAGTCGAGCGCGGTGCCGAGCGCGTCGCGCCGCCGCCGTCGGACGACGGGCGCAAGAAGGCGCTCGCCGCCGCGGAGCGTGTCGCGAAGCGCTTCGGTGTGCGCTCCTGCACATCACGGGATGTCGCCGCCTGGAAGGAAGACAATAGCCGAACGCTCTATCTCCTGGATGTACGCCCGCGCGAGGAGTTCGAGCGCGCGCGCGTCGGCGGCTCGCGCCACGCACCGGGCGGCCAGCTCGTGCAGGCGTCCGACGAATACGTCGGCGTGCGCAATGCGCGCGTCGTGCTCATCGATCCCGAACGCGTGCGCGCGGTGATGAGCGCCTCATGGCTCATCCAGATGGGATGGCCGGAGGTGTATGTGCTCGAGGACGCGAAGCTGACCGAAAGCGGGCCGCGCACGCCGCGCGCTCCTGCACCGCCACCCTGGCCGACGGTCGCGACCATTCCGGACGGCGCCGCAGTGCTCGACCTCTCGACGAGCCTGCGCTTTTACAAGGCGCACATTCCGGGTGCATGGTGGGGCGT
>JAICPQ010000176.1 GCA_025929745.1 Burkholderiales bacterium
CTCGGTTTTCAGCACCTGGCGCAGCGCTTCCTCGCCGGAGGTTGCGAAAACGAGCTGGGCCGGCAGATCGCCCAAGACTTCGTTCAGCGCGTACAGCGCCGAGCGGTCGTCGTCGACGAGCAGGATTTGAGGGCTCATCCCGGCAGGCGTCCGATCAGCGGAAGGAGCGCGTGCGGCAGCTCGCGCTTGGACACGAAGGCGAGCGCGCCGGCGTCCAGAGCGGCAGTGCGCAGCGCTTCGGAGTCGTTCACGGACATGATGACCACGGGACATTTCGGATGCCGCTTGCGCAGCGCGCGCGTCGCTTCGATGCCGTTCGGTCCGGGGAGCTCGAGGTTCATGAGGATGAGGTCGACCTGCGCGGCGTCGGTGCAGGCAAGCGCTTCGGCCATGCTACCGGCCTCGCGCACTTTCGTGGGCGGCAGCGACATCAGCAGCCAGTCGCGCAACGCGGCACGCACCTCGGCATGGTCCTCCACGAGCAATAACGAGAGCACACGGTCGATGAGCGGCACCGCGGCATCGTAAACCGCGCGATGCGCAACGGTCAGTCAGGAGCGCCGTACAGACGGGGTCAGGATTTGCCCGACGGAGGGGATGCGGGTCCCTCATCGAGCGAGACAAGGCCCTTCTGAATCGCGAAGCGGACGAGCCCGGCGAGATCGCGGATGCCGAGCTTCTCGACGAGGCGCGCTCGATAGGTCTCTACGGTCTTTTGCGAGAGCGAAAGGCGCTCGGCGATCTGCGCGCCGGTGCGTCCTTCGGCGAGAAGCTGAAGCACCTCGCGCTCGCGCGCCGAGAGCCGCGCGAGCGGATCGTCCTGCTTCTCGTTGCTGTAGTCGTCGAGCACCACATCGGCGACGCGCGGCGAGAGGTAGCGCTGTCCCGCGTGGACCGCGCGAATCGCTTCCACAACCTCCTTTGCCGCGGAGCGCTTCACGACGTAGCCGGCGGCGCCGGCCTTGAGGGCGCGGCGCACGTACTCGCGCTGCGCATACATCGAAAGCACGATGACGCGGCAACGGGGATCGCGCTCGAGAATGGCGCGCGTCGCGTCGGCGCCGTTCAGCTCGGGCATCGAGAGGTCCATGATGATCACGTCAGGCTGCAGCTCGCGCGCCTGCTGCACGGCCGCGCGGCCGTCGCCGACGCAGGCGACGACCTCGATGTCGCGCTCGGCTTCGATGAGGTGGCGCAGGCCCTCGGCCACGACCGCGTGGTCGTCCGCGATCAGCACTCGAATGGCCATCAGAGCGGCACCCTGGCGACGACGCGCGTACCGCGCCCCGGCGCAGTCTCGACGTGGAGCGCGCCGCCCGCGGCCTCCGCGCGCTCGCGCATCGTCGACATGCCCAAACGTCCCTTGCGCATGGCGGCGAGGTCGAAGCCCTCGCCGTCGTCGCGCACGGCGAGGACAACGTGGCCTTCCGCTTCCTCGATTTCGATCTCCGCATGGCGCGCCCGCGAATGCTTGAGCACGTTGTTCAGCGCCTCCTGCGTAATGCGGTAGAGAGCGAGCGCGGCCTCCAGGCGCAGCGTCTTCGCCGCCTCGGGCGTGCGCTCCGTGACGCGCACGCGAATCCCGCTGCGCCGCGAGAACTCCTCCGCGTGCCAGCCGAGCGCGGCGGCAAGGCCGTACTCGTCGAGAAGCGGCGGGCGCAGCTCGGCCATCACGCTTTCGATCGACTGCAGCGTGCTGTCGACCAGGGCCGCCGAGTCCTGCAGCCGCTGCCGCGACGCGGGCGCGAGCGTGTCATCGCGCGCGATGATGTCGAGGTTGATGTTGAGCGCCGACAGGCTCTGGCCGACGCGGTCGTGCAGCTCGCGCGCGATGCGCCGCCGCTCGGCCTCCTCGGCCTGCACGAGCTTGCGCGTGAGCGAATGCAGGTCCTGCGCCGCCTGGCGGAGCGCGGTCTCGGAATGGCGCTGCTCGGTGACATCGAGGCAGGCGCCGAACACCTTGATCGGCTTGCCTCGCTCGTTGCGCGCGACTTCGCCCTGGCTGCGCAGATAACGCACCTCGCCCCCGGGGCGCACGATGCGCTCCTGCATGGTGAAGCCGCGGCCGTCCATCAGCGCTCGCGCCATCATGGCGCCGGAATTCTGGCGATCCTCGGCATGCACGCGCTCGAGATACCCCTCGAAGCTCGGCGTGAATTCGTCGCGCGTCACGCCGTAGATGCGGTAGAGCTCGTCGGACCACGCCAGACGGCCGCTTTCCGGGTCCCACTCCCAGCTGCCGAGGCCGGCCACCTTCTGCGCCTCGGCGAGCAGCGCACGCTGGTCGCGCAGCTCCTGCTCGGTCAGGCGCCGGTCGGTGATGTCGCTCGCCACCATGCCGATGCCGGTGATCGCCCCGCTCGCATCGCGCACCGGAAATTTCCACACCGCCCGGTAGCGCGGACCGGCGGCGCCATGCGCGCGCTCCTCGAAATGCACGTTCTGCGCGCTCGTCAGCACGCGCAGGTCGTGCGCGGCGAGCGCGAGCGCCTGCGGACGCGGGAAGAGCTCGGCGTCCTTGCGGCCGATGACCTGCTCCGAGCGCAGCGCGTAGCCTTCCAGGAACTTGGCGTTCACGAAGCGGTAGCGCCCCTCGCGATCCTTGAGCGACATCGCCACGGGGCTGTTGTCGGTGAACGCGGCGAGCATGGCCTGCGCCTCGTGCAGCTGCTCCTCAACGCGGCGCCGCTCGGTGAGGTCGCGCGTGATCTTGGCGAAGCCGACGAAATCGCCGCGCTCGTCATGGATCGCATCGACTACGGCGAGCGCCCAGAAGCGGCTGCCGTCCTTCCTTAGGCGCCAGCCTTCGTCGGCGAAGCGGCCGGTGGCGCGCGCGGTTTCGAGCGCGCGCTCGGGTTTTCCCGTGGCACGATCTTCGGCGGTGAAGAAGAGCCCGAAGTGCCGGCCGAGCACCTCATGCTCGGCGTAGCCCTTGATGCGCTGCGCGCCCGCATTCCAGCTTGCGATCTCGCCGTGCGGCGTGAGCATGTAGATCGCATAGTCGGTGACGCCCTGCACCAGCAGCCGGAAACGCCGCTCGCTCTCGTGCAGGCGCATATCGGCGGCGCGGCGCTCGGTGACATCTTCCACCTGGGCCACGAAGCACACCGGACCGCCGCTGCTGTCGAGGATCGGCGCGACGCTCACGCGCGCCCACAGCACCGTGCCGTCCTTGCGCACGTAGCGCTTGTCGAAGTCGCTACGCTCGCCATCGCCGCGCAGCAGGTTCTCGAACAAGCCCTGCGCATCGGCGAGGTCGTCCGGGTGGGTGAGGTCGAGATAGGTGCGCTCGCGCAGCTCGGCCTCGGTGTAGCCCGTCAGGCGCAGGAAGCTCGCGTTGCCGCCGATGTAGCGGCCATTGCGATCAACCACCGAAATCCCGTGCGGTGCGTGGTTAAAGACCGCCGCAAGGAGCTGCTCGCGCTCGCGCTCGGCGTGGCGCGCGGTCATGTCGCGCGTGACTTTCGCGAAGCCGCGCAGCGCGCCGTCGGACTCGCGCAGCGCCGTGATCACCACCTCCGCCCAGAAGCGGCCGCCGTCCTTGGTGACGCGCCAACCTTCGGCTGCGTAGCGCCCGTCGCGCATCGCGCGCGCGAGCGCGCGCTCCGGCACGCCCGCGGCCCGGTCCTCGGGCGCGTAGAACATGGAAAAATGCCGCCCGATCACCTCCCCCGCGCGGTAGCCCTTGATGCGCTCGGCGCCGGCGTTCCAGCTCACTACGCGACCGGACTGGTCAAGGAGATAAATCGCGTAGTCGCTGACGGCGGAAACGAGCAGCCGGAACTGGTCGTCCGTGGGATCGGCCACGCGCGCGATGCGATCGGCGATTCGGGTAAGTTCCATGCGCGGCGAAGCATCATAATCCTGTTTATGCGCGGCCGTATTCTCATCATCGACGACGAAGAAGTGATGCGCGAGCTGTTGCGCCTGCATCTCACCTCGGCAGGCTACACCGTGCAGGTGGCGGTCGACGCCATCAGCGCCGGCTACGAGATGCTGCAGAACCCGCCCGATCTAATCATGTGCGACGTCGAGATGCCGCACATGAACGGCGTCCAGCTGATCTCGGCGCTGCGCGCCGACAAGACGGTGCCGGCCGTGCCGGTCATCTTCCTCACCTCGGTGGACGAGGGCGAAGTGCGCGCTGACGAGATGAGCGCCGGCTACCTGCAGAAGCCCGTCAGGCTGGAGGCGCTGCTCGCGGCCGTGCAGCGTTACCTGCCCCGGCGCTGATTTCCTCGGCGCCGAGCTGAAGCTCGGTCTGCAGGTAGCGCGCAAGCCCGATGATGAGGCGCAGGCGGTCTTTCGCCAGGCGCAGCGGCAGCTCTTCCAGCGTAAGCTGCGCCTGTTCCTGGATCTGCTCGAGCTTCGCGAGGAATTCGTGCTTGCGATCCATGGCTCCCGCTTTTCTACTAGCGTCCCCTAGGGCGGTCTATCAGCGCGCCCCTAAACTCGTGTAGCCGCAATGCGACAGCCGGTAAACTTTGCCATGCTCTCCGTAACGCTTGCGGACGTGCGCGCCGCCGCAGCGCGGCTTGCCGGCGCCATCGAGCACACGCCGTTCGTCCACAGCCGAACCCTGTCGCGCCTCACTGGCGCGGAAGTCTTCCTCAAGTTCGAAAACCTGCAATTCACCGCCTCGTTCAAGGAGCGCGGCGCGCTGAACAAGCTGCTTTCGCTCACGCCGGAGGAGCGAAAACGCGGCGTGATCGCGATGAGCGCCGGAAACCATGCGCAGGCCGTCGCCTACCACGCCTCGCGCCTGGGCATCCCCGCGCTGATCGTCATGCCGAAGGGCTCGCCGAACACGAAAATCCGCAACACCCAGGTCCACGGCGCAAAGGTAGTCCTCGAAGGAGAAAACCTGTTCGAAGCCGGCAAGCATGCGCGCGCGCTCGCGGCGCGCGACAACCTTGTGTTCGTCCACCCGTACGAAGACCCGTTGATCATCGCGGGTCAGGGCACCGTCGGGCTCGAGATGCTGGAGGCGGTGTCCGATCTCGATGTTCTCGTCGTGCCGGTCGGTGGCGGCGGGCTCATCTCTGGAATCGCGGTCGCCGCGAAAACGTTGAAGCCCACGCTGCGGGTCTTCGGCGTGGAAACGCGGAACTACCCTTCGATGCACCAGCGTCTGAACAACCTCCCGGTCGAGTGCGGCGGCGACACGATCGCCGAAGGCATCGCGGTAAAGGACGTCGGCAACACCGCGTTCGCCATCATCCGTCAACTGGTCGACGAAGTGCTCGTCGTCAAGGAAGAGACCATCGAGCGCGCGGTCGCGGCGCTGATCGAGATCGAGAAGACGGTGGCCGAAGGCGCGGGCGCGGCTGCGCTCGCGGCTCTACTGGAAGAGCCGGCGCGCTTCGCGGGAAAGCGCGTCGGCCTGCCGATCTCCGGCGGCAATATCGACAGCCGCGTGCTCGCCTCGGTGCTGATGCGCGGCCTCGTGCGCGATTCGCGCCTGGTGCGCCTGCGCGTCACGATGCCCGACGTCTCCGGCAGTCTCGCCAAGGTCGCCGCGCTCATCGCCGAAGGCGGCGGCAACATCGTCGAGGTGCAGCACCAGCGCGTGTTCGGCGCGGCGTCGGTTAAATCGCCGGAGGTGGAGTTCCTCGTCGAGACGCGCGATCGCGATCACACGCAGACGCTGATCGCGCTGATCGAGAAAGCGGGCGTCAGGGTTTTGGTTTTCTGAAGCCGTTCCTGTCGAGCTCTTCGTCGGTCACGCCGAGGCGACCTTCCTCGGCCTGATCGAGCCCGCCGCCGAGCCCGGCCTCCTGGCCGGTCACGACGCGATCGGCTTTCTGATCGCGCGGCTCGGGTATTTTGCCGACGGTCTTGCGCTCGCCGGTGCCGCCGGCGTCGGTATCGGTGCTCACATCCGGGCGATCGGCGTACGAATCGGAGCTGTCGCTCGGGCCGATCTTGGGTTCGGCGCGTCCCTGCCGTCGCGGTATTCCTGCCATGGCTGCCTCCTTCAAGTGCGTTGTCGACACCCGCTGCA
>JAICPQ010000083.1 GCA_025929745.1 Burkholderiales bacterium
GCGCTGGTGCGCATGGCGCAGGACTTCTCCATGCGCTACACGCTGATCGACGGGCAGGGCAACTTCGGCTCGGTCGACGGCGACTCCGCAGCCGCCTACCGATACACCGAGTGCCGGCTGGAGAAAATCGCCGCCGAGATGCTGGTCGACATCGACAAGGAGACGGTCGATTTCGTGCCGAACTACGACGGCAAGGAGCGCGAACCGACAGTGCTCCCGACACGCGTGCCGAACCTCCTCGTGAACGGCTCCTCCGGCATCGCGGTCGGCATGGCGACCAACATTCCGCCGCACAACCTCGGCGAAGTCGTCGATGCGTGCCTGCATCTGCTTCACCAGCCGCACTGCGCGGTCGAGGAGCTCATCAAGCTGATGCCGGCGCCCGACTTCCCGACCTCGGGAATCATTTACGGTCTCTCCGGCGTGCATGAGGGATATCGCACCGGCCGCGGCCGCGTGGTGATGCGCGCGCGCACCCACTTCGAGGAGATCGGCAAGGGCGATCGCCACGCGGTCATCGTGGACGAGCTCCCCTACCAGGTGAATAAGCGCGCGCTGCTCGAGCGCATGGCGGAGATGGTTACGGAGAAGAAGCTGGAAGGCATCTCCGACATCCGCGACGAGTCGGACAAGAGCGGCATGCGCGTGGTGATTGAGTTGAAGCGCGGCGAGCTCCCGGAGGTCGTGCTCAACAACCTCTACAAGCAGACGCAGCTCCAGGACACCTTCGGCATCAATATGGTGGCGCTGGTCGAGGGCCAGCCGAGGCTCCTCTCGCTCAAGGAGCTCGTTGAATCGTTCATCTCGCACCGCCGCGAAGTCGTCACCCGGCGCACGGTGTTCGAGCTGCGCCAGGCGCGCGCCCGCGGCCACGTACTGGAGGGCCTCGCCGTCGCGCTATCGAACGTCGACGAGGTCATCGAGCTCATCAAGAAGGCGACGAGCCCGGCGGAAGCCAAACGCGGCCTCATGGGCCGCGCATGGGGCTCGGATCTCGTGAAGACAATGCTTGGCACCGTACCCGCCGCGCAGTTCAGGCCCGAGGGTCTGTCGCTCGAATACGGTCTCAAGGACGACGGCTACCGCCTCTCCGAAGAGCAGGCGCAGGCCATCCTCGAGCTCCGCCTGCAGCGCCTCACCGCGCTCGAGCAGGACAAGATCCGTGACGAGTATCGCGAGGTCATCGTGACGATCACCGATCTCCTCGACATCCTGGCGAAGCCGGCGCGCATCATCAAAATCATCGAGGACGAGCTACGCAAGCTGAAGGAAGATTTCGCCGACAAGAGGAAGAGCGAGATTGTCACCGTCGCCGAGGACATCTCCATCGAGGACCTGATCGCGCCGCAGGACATGGTGGTCACGTTCTCGCACGGCGGCTATGTGAAATCGCAGCCGCTCACCGATTACCGCGCGCAGCGCCGCGGCGGCCGCGGCCGCATGGCCACCGCGATGAAGGAAGACGACTTCATCGAGCGGCTGTTCGTCGCGCATTCGCACGATCATCTCCTGTCCTTCTCCAACCGCGGGCGGCTGTACTGGCTCAAGGTCTACGAGGTTCCCGCGGGCAGCCGCTCGAGCCGCGGCAAGCCCATCGTCAATATGTTTCCGCTCGAGGAAGGCGAGAAGATCACCGCGGTGGTGCCGGTGAAGGAATTCGACGAGAACCACTACGTTTTCATGGCGACCGCGCAGGGCACGGTGAAGAAGACGCCGCTTGCCGACTTTTCGCGGCCGCGCCCGAGCGGCATCATCGCGGTCGGCCTGGACGAGGGCGACTACCTCGTCGGTGCCGCGCTCACCGACGGCAAGTATGACGTCATGCTTTTCTCCTCGGACGGCAAGGCGGTGCGCTTCCAGGAAGGCGACGTACGGCCGATGGGCCGTCAGGCGACCGGGGTGCGCGGCATGCGCCTCGGCGAAGGGCAGCGCGTGGTGTGCATGCTCGCGGCGAAGGACGAATCGCGCGCGGTGCTCACGGCCACCGCGAACGGCTATGGCAAGCGCACCGCTATGGCCGAATACCCGCGCCACGGCCGCGGCGGCCAGGGCGTGATCGCGATCCAGGTCTCGGAGCGTAACGGCGCTGTCATCGGCTCGGTGCTCGTCGTTGAGCAGGACGAAGTCATGCTGATCTCCACCGGCGGCGTCCTCATCCGCACCGCGGTGTCGCAGATCCGCGAGATGGGCCGCTCCACGCAGGGCGTAACGCTCATCTCGCTCGATCAGGGGGAAAAGCTCGCCGGCGTCGAGCGCATCGAGGAGCGCGATCTCGCCAACGGCAACGGCGGCGTTAACGGCGACGGCGGCAATGGCGACGCGCACGAAGAGGTTCCTCCCCCGTCCGAACCGCCGCCGACCGTCCACTGAATGTCGCGCATTTATAACTTCAGCGCGGGTCCCGCGATGCTGCCCGCCGAGGTGCTCGCGCGCGCCGGCGATGAGATGCTCGACTGGCGCGGCAGCGGCATGTCGGTGATGGAGATGAGCCATCGCGGCAAGGAATTCATGTCGATCGCCGCGGAAGCCGAAGCCGATCTGCGTTCGCTCCTCGCCATTCCCGCCAACTACAAGGTCCTTTTCCTGCAGGGCGGGGCGACGCTGCAGTTCGCGCAGGTACCGATGAACCTGCTGCGCGGCAAAGGCAAGGCCGATTACGTCATCACGGGCGAGTGGTCGAAGAAGGCGATCAAGGAGGCGAAGAACTATTGCGACGCGGCGGTGGCGGCGAGCTCGGAAGACCGCAACTTCACCTATGCGCCCAAGACGTGGAACGTGCGCAAGGATGCGGCCTACGTCCACTATTGCTCGAACGAGACCATCGGCGGCGTCGAGTACCACGAGGTCCCGAAAGCCGAAATCCCGCTCGTCGCCGACGCCTCATCGCATTTCCTCTCGCGGCCGCTCGACGTCGCGAAGTTCGGCCTGATCTACGCCGGCGCGCAGAAGAACGCCGGGCCGGCCGGCCTCACCATCGTCATCGTGCGCGACGATCTCATCGGCCAGGCGGCCAAGGGCACGCCGAGCGTCATGGACTACAAGGGCCAGGCCGATGCCGACTCCATGTTGAACACGCCCGCTACTTACTCCATGTACATCGCGGGGCTCGTGTTCAAGTGGATCAAGCACCAGGGCGGCCTTGCGGCGATGGAGAAGCAGAACATCGAGAAGGCGAAAGTCCTCTACGACTGCCTGGACTCGAGCCAATTCTTCGCGAGCCCGGTGGCGAAGGAGGACCGCTCGCGCATGAACGTGCCGTTCACGCTGAAAGACAAGTCGCTCGACGACGCCTTCCTCAAGGGCGCGGCGCAGCGCGACCTCACGCAGCTCAAGGGACATCGCTCGGTTGGCGGCATGCGCGCCTCGATCTACAACGCCATGCCGATCGAAGGCGTGCGCAAGCTCGTCTCCTATATGAAGGAGTTCGAAAGCAAGCATGGCTAAGGGGGGCCGGGATCGCAAATGCGAGATCCTGGTCATCAACAACATCGCGCAGGTGGGGCTCAAGCGATTCCCGCCCGAGCGCTACGCGGTGGTCAAGGACTCCAAGGATCCGTGGGCCATCCTCGTGCGCTCGCAGGACCTGCATAGCTTCGAGTTCGGACCGTCGCTCCGCGCCGTCGGACGCGCCGGCGCCGGCGTGAACAACATCCCCGTGCCCGCGCTTTCCAAGCGCGGCATCCCGGTATTCAACGCGCCGGGAGCCAACGCCAATGCCGTGAAGGAGCTCGTGCTTGCCGGCATGCTGATCGCCGCGCGCAACCTCGCGCCGGCGCTCGACTTCGTGCAGAAGCAGAAGCCCGCGCCCGATCTGGACAAGAAGATCGAGGAAGGCAAGAAGCAGTTCGCCGGGTTCGAGCTGCCCGGGCACACGCTGGGCGTCATCGGTCTGGGAAAGATTGGCAGCCTGGTCGCCGACGCGGCGATTCGCCTGGGCATGAACGTCCTGGGCTTCGACCCGCACATCACGGTGGAGGCGGCGTGGAGCCTGCCTTCGCAGGTAAAGCGCGCCAATTCCGTCGACGAAGTTTTTAAGGCGAGCCACTTCGTCACGCTGCACGTGCCGCTGGTCGAAAAGACGCGGCATCTCGTCAACACGAAGAACATCGAGGGTTTCCGCACCGGCGCCGTGCTTCTCAACTTTTCGCGCGAGGGCGTGGTCGCCGACGAGGCGGTGCGCAAGGGCGTCGCGAACGGCAGGCTCAAGTGGTACGTCACCGATTTTCCGAGCGCGGACCTCGTCGGCACACCGGGCGTGATCGCGCTGCCGCATCTCGGCGCATCCACCGGCGAGGCCGAGGACAATTCGGCGGTCATGGTGGTCGACGAGCTGCGCGATTATCTGGAGCACGGCAACCTGCAAAACGCCGTGAACTTCCCCGATGCTCTAATGGCGCGCGAGGCGCCCTATCGCCTCGCGATCGCGAACGCCAACGTGCCGGACATGCTCGGCCGGATCTCGCACACGCTCGGCAAGCGCAAGATCAACATCCATAACATGCTGAACAAGTCGAAAGGCGACATGGCGTACACGCTGGTCGACGCCGATACGCCGGTGCCCGCCGACGCGCTCAAGGAGCTCTCGAGCCTGAGCGGCGTGCTCGCCGTGCGCTACCTGCCGGTCGATGGCTGACGATCTCGAAAAGCTGCGCGCCGAGATCGATCGGCTCGACGATGAATTGCACGCGCTCATCCAGAGCCGGGCGGCGCTCGCGCAGAGGATCGGCGAGCTCAAGCAAGGCGCGCCCGCGTATCGCCCGGAGCGCGAGGCGCAGGTCCTCGAGCGCCTCTCGGCAAAGCGCGGCATCCTGCCGCCCGAGCGCGTCATCGCGGTGTTCCGCGAGATCATCTCCGCGTGCCGCGGACTCGAAGAAGCGATCCGCGTGTCCTACCTCGGTCCCGAAGGCACGTTCAGCGAGCAGGCGGTGCGCAAGCACTTCGGCCGCGCGGTGGACGCGTTGCCTGCGGCCTCGGTCGACGAGGCGTTCCGCCGCTGCGAGTCCGCCGCGGTCCAGTTCACCGTGGTGCCGGTCGAGAACTCGACCGAGGGCGCGGTCGGCCGCACGCTCGATCTTCTGGTCTCGACTCCGCTTCGCATCTGCGGCGAGATCGAGCTCAGGATCCAGCAGAACCTGCTTTCGCGCGCGGAATCCATGTCCGCGGTGAACAGGATCTATTCGCACGCGCAGTCGCTCGCGCAATGCAACACCTGGCTCTCCCATAACCTGCCGGCGGTGGAACGCATCCCGGTGACCTCGAACGCCGACGCAGCCCGGCGCGCGGCCGAGGAGCTGGGCGCGGGCGCGATCGCGGGCGAAGCCGCCGGCGAGCGCTATCAGCTGCGCGTGCTCGCGCGCGCGATCGAGGACGATCCCAACAACACCACGCGCTTTCTCGTGCTCGGCCACCTCGAGCCCGGCCCCACCGGCCGCGATCGCACTTCGCTCGTGATGTCGGCCGAAAACAAGCCCGGCGCGGTCCACGCACTGCTCGCGCCGCTCGCGCGCGAGCGCGTGAGCATGACGCGCATCGAATCGCGCCCGGCAAAGGCGCGAAGCGCGCTGTGGGAATACCTTTTCTTCATCGATGTGGACGGCCACCAGAAGGACGAGCCGGTGGCCAAGGCGCTCACGGAGCTGCGCCGTCTAGCTCCGTACCTCAAGGTCCTGGGTTCATACCCGGCAGCGAAATAGAAATGTTGATGGATCTCTGCGAACTATCTCCGTCGTACGTGCGCTCGATCGCGCCCTACCAGCCGGGCAAGCCGATCTCCGAACTCGCGCGCGAAATGGGGCTGGATGAGCGCACCATCGTGAAGCTCGCCTCCAACGAGAATCCGCGCGGCATCGGCCCGCGCACGCGCGCGGCGATCGACGCCGCGCTGCCCGACATCGCGCGCTACCCGGACGGCAACGGCTTCGAGCTCAAGCAGGCGCTCGCGCGCCGCTACCACGTTGACATGGGCGCGGTCGTTCTCGGCAACGGCTCGAACGACGTGCTCGAGCTCGTCGCGCTCGCCTTCCTCGGGCCGGGACGCGCCGCGGTCTTTTCGCAGCACGCCTTCGCGGTCTATCCGCTCGCCACGCAGGCCCGCGGCGCGCGCTCGATCGTCGTGCCGGCGAAGAACTACGCGCACGATCTCGAGGCGATGGCGAAGGCGATCGACGACGAAACCTACGTCGCCTGGATCGCGAACCCGAACAACCCGACGGGTACCTTCGCGCCGCACGGGCAGGTGGAGGCGTTCCTGCGCCGCGTCCCCGAGCGCGTGCTGGTGGTGCTCGACGAGGCGTACAACGAATACCTCACGCCGGACCTGCGCTTCGACACGGTCAAGCTCGTTAAGCGCCATCCCAATCTCGTCGTCGCACGTACGTTCTCGAAAGCCTATGGCCTCGCCGGCCTGCGGGTCGGCTATGCGCTCGCGCATCCGTCGGTCGCCGACGTGATGAACCGGGTGCGTCAGCCGTTCAACGTGAACAGCATTGCGCTCGCCGCTGCGCGCGCCGCGCTCGACGACATGGAGTTCGTGGCGCGCAGCTACGCCGAAAACCTGCAGGGCATGCGCCAGCTCGAGGAAGGCGCGAAGAGGCTCGGGCTCGACTACATTCCTTCGCACGGGAACTTCCTCACCATCCGCGTCGGCAAGGCTGCGGAGGTGTACAAGAAGCTCCTGAAGCGCGGCGTGATCGTGCGGCCGGTCGGCGGCGGCTACCAGTTGCCCGAGCACCTGCGCGTCACCATTGGCACGGCGCAGGAGAACGAGCGCTTCCTCGGGGCGCTTGCCGCTTCCGTGAGGGAATGAGGCTCGCCGTCATTGGCGTAGGGTTGATCGGCGGTTCTTTTGCGCTCGCGCTCAAGGCGGCCAAGGCAGTCGAGCACGTCGTCGGTGTCGGACGAAACAGCGCGAACCTCGAGCTCGCGCGTACCCGCGGCATCATCGACGCGGTCGCCGCCGATCCCGCGTCCGCGGCGCGCCATGCCGATCTCGTCCTCGTCGCCGCGCCCGTCGGCCAGTATGCGCGGATTTTCTCGGCGCTCATGAGCACGAAGGCGGTCATCACGGACGGCGGCAGCACCAAGCGCGACGTCGTCGCCACCGCGCGCAAGGCGCTCGGCGCGAACCTCGCGCGCTTCGTGCCCGGGCACCCCATCGCCGGCGCGGAGAGGAGCGGCGCCGCGGCGGCGGACGCGGAGCTTTTCCGCGGCCGCCGCGTCGTGCTCACGCCGCTCAAGGAAACGAGCGCGGAAGCGGCAAGCGTCGTGGAGGAGGCCTGGAAGCAGTGCGGCGCGCGAGTGAGCCGCATGGATCCGGCCGAGCACGACGCGGTACTTGCGACGGTCAGCCATCTGCCGCATCTCCTCGCCTTCGCTCTGGTGCACGAAGTGGCGCGGCGCGCGAACTCCGCGGAGCTCTTCTCTTTCGCCGCCGGGGGGTTCCGCGACTTCACGCGCATCGCCTCGAGCCATCCCGAGATGTGGCGCGACATCTGCGTCGCCAACCGCGACCGCGTGCTCGACGAAGTGCGCCGTTTCTCGGCGAAGCTCGACCAGGTCAAAGCGCTCCTCGAGCGCCCGGCCGAGCTCGAAAAGCTCTTCGCCGAGGCGCGCGAGGCGCGCGACAAATGGATTCAATCGAGCTAGCGCCCGCGCGGCGCGCCGCCGGCACGGTGCGCCTCCCCGGCTCGAAAAGCATCTCCAACCGCGCGCTCCTTCTAGCCGCGCTTGCGCGCGGGGACACCGAGCTATCCGGCCTGCTCGACGCCGACGACACGCGCGTGATGCGCGAGGCGCTCGCGCGCCTTGGAGTGTCTTTCAAAGGTAACGTCATCGCCGGGGTCGGGGGAGCGTTCCCGGTGAAGAAAGCCGACCTGTTTCTCGGCAACGCCGGCACCGCCTTCCGTCCGCTTACCGCCGCGCTCGCGCTGTCAGCCGGCGAGTACCGCTTGTCCGGCGTGCCGCGCATGCACGAACGCCCGATCCGCGACCTGGTCGATGCGCTGCGCGGCATCGGCGCGCACATCGACTACCTGGAAAAGGAGGGTTTTCCCCCTCTGCAGATCCATCCCGGTCGCATTACGCCGGCCAGGGTGAAAGTGCGCGGCGACGTTTCCTCGCAGTTCCTGACCGCGCTCCTCATGGCGCTGCCGCTCGCTGGGAGCGACTCGACGATCGAAGTGGAAGGAGAGCTCATTTCCAAGCCTTATGTGGAGATCACGCTCAACGTCATGCTCCGCTTCGGCATCCCGGTGAAGCGCAGCGGCTGGCAGTCGTTTTCAGTCCCGGCCGGCACCTACGTCGCACCCGGCAAGTTCTACGTGGAAGGCGCCGCCTCGTCGGCTTCGTACTTCCTCGCCGCCGGCGCGCTCGGCGGCGGGCCGGTGCGCGTGCAAGGAGTGGGACGCGCGAGCATACAGGGGGACGTGCGCTTCATCGAGGTGCTCGAGCGCATGGGCGCGAGCGTCACCACGCGGGACGACTCCATCGAAGTGAGCGGCGCAAAGAAGCTTAAAGCGATCGACATGGACATGAACCACATTCCGGATGCGGCGATGACCGCTGCCGTGCTCGCGCTCTTCGCCGACGGTGCAAGCACCATCCGCAACGTGGCGAGCTGGCGGGTGAAGGAGACCGATCGGCTTGCGACAATGGCCAGCGAACTGCGCAAGCTCGGCGCGAGCGTCGAGGAGGGCGCCGACTACCTGCGCATCACTCCCGGCAAGCTGCGCTCCGCTGAGGCGATCGAAACCTACGACGACCATCGCATGGCGATGAGCTTCTCCCTCGTTTCGCTCGGCGGCGTATCGGTGTGCATCAAGGACCCGCAATGCGTGGCGAAGACCTTCCCCGACTTCTTCCGCGAATTCCGGGCCATCACCGCATGAACCGAAAACGTGGTCTGTCCTGAGATGAAGGCTCCGGTGATCGCCATCGACGGGCCTTCGGCGTCGGGGAAAGGCACGATCGCGAAGCGCGTGGCGAGCGCGCTTGGCTGTCATTACCTCGAGAGCGGGGCGCTCTATCGGCTGGTGGCCCTTATTGCGCTGCGGCAAGAGCTAATGGAGGAGACATCGATCGCGACGGCCGCCGCCGGCATGGATGTCTACTTCCAAGGTGATGAAATTTTCCTTGAGGACCAAGAAGTTAGCCTGCATATTCGCAACGAAGACGTGGGCAAGCGGGCGTCCGAGGTGGCGCGCATGCCCGAGGTCCGGAAGGCGCTGCTCGAGCGCCAGCGAGCGTACCGGCAGCCGCCGGGATTGGTCGCCGACGGCCGCGATATGGCGACCGTGGTGTTCCCCGATGCCGAGCTCAAGATCTTCTTGACAGCGAGCCCGGAAGTGAGGGCCCAACGGAGATATAAGCAGTTGATAGAAAAAGGAATCGCTGCTAATCTGGCGGCCCTTTCGCGGGACCTCGCGGAGCGCGATGCGCGCGATGCGAACCGCGCCGTGGCGCCGCTGGTTCCGGCCCCGGATTCGCAGGTGCTGGATTCGTCGGCGCTTTCGGTAGAGGCGGTAGCGGACCGGATTCTCGAGTCTTGGAAAAGTATCGGTGGGCACGGCTAGGGCCGCGCCCGGTGTTCAACGCAACCCGGAGGCAAGCCTCCGGCTAGAAAAGGTTTTTTCATTAATGGCTAGTGTTTCCCCGCAGGCAACCAAATCCCCCGCCGGCGAATCCTTTGCGGCGCTGTTCGAGGAAAGCCTCAATCGCAAGGAGATGCGCATCGGCGAGGTCATCACCGCCGAGGTCATCAGCGTCGATGAGAACTTCGTGGTGGTGAACGCGGGGCTGAAGTCCGAAAGCGTCATCGCGGTGGACGAATTCCGGAACGACTCCGGGCAGGTGGAAGTGAAGCCCGGTGATTTCGTGAGCGTTTCGATCGAGGCGCTGGAAGACGGCTACGGCGCGACGCGCCTGTCGCGCGACAAGGCGAAGCGCATGGCGGCGTGGCTCGAGCTCGAAAAGGCGCTCGAATCGGGAGAGAAGATCAAAGGCGTCATTACCGGCAAGGTGAAGGGCGGGCTCACCGTGATGGCCAAGGGCATCCGCGCGTTCCTGCCGGGGTCGCTGGTCGACCTGCGGCCGGTGAAGGACACGACGCCGTACGAAGGCAAGGAGATGGAGTTCAAGGTCATCAAGCTCGACCGCAAGCGCAACAACGTGGTCGTGTCGCGCCGCGCAGTGCTCGAGGAGACCGCGGGCGCGGAGCGCGAGCAGCTGCTCGCCTCGCTGCAGGAAGGCGCCACGGTGCGCGGCATCGTCAAGAA
>JAICPQ010000198.1 GCA_025929745.1 Burkholderiales bacterium
CAACGCGCTCGACGGACGATCCATCGAGCTCGAGGTCACCGAGCGCGTGCTGATGACCGGCGTAGCCGACAACATCGCGACGCTGGAAGCCATCGGCAAGCTCGGCGTGCGCCTGGCAATCGACGACTTCGGCACCGGCTACTCGAGCCTCGCGTATCTCAAGACCCTGCCCATCGACAAGCTGAAGATCGACCGCTCGTTCCTGCAGGCGATCGACTCGCAGACCGCCGACGCGGCCATCGTGCGCGCGGTCACCGCGCTCGCCTCCAGCCTTGGTATCGAAGTGGCCGCCGAGGGCGTGGAGACGGCGGCCCAGCTCGAGCGCCTGCTCGGCCTCGGCTGCGAGGAGTGGCAGGGCTACTACTTCAGCCCGCCGCTCGACACCGCGGGCTTCGAGGCGCTCCTCTCCAAGACCTTCTCGGCGCGCACTTTGCGCAGCTCCGAGGCCTGAATCAGCCCCTCGGCCGCGGCGTGCGCCGCGGCCGGCTCGGCTTCCGGCGCGAGCACGAGCTGGCAGCCGGTCTTCGCCACTTCCTTGATCAAGGCCTCGATGGCGCCGATGCGCCGCGGATCGGGATTGACCGACCGGATGTAGATCGCGCGGATGCGCTCGGGATGTCTTCGCACCACGCCCGCGTAGATCTCGGGATCCTTCTCGCCGCTATCGCCGATCAGCACGAACCTGAGCTTCGGATACGTGCGCAGGATGTCCTCGATCGACTTCTCCTTGTGCTCCTTCTCGGCTCTCCAGCCAAAATCCCTCAGCAGCAGCGGTCCGAGCGGCAGGCCCTGGATCTCGAGGTATTCGATGAGCGGCGCGTACAGATTCCACGGGCTCTTGGAGACGTAGAAGACGGGATTAAGCTGCGCGTGCAGCGCGCGATAAAGGGCGGCGACGCCCGGAAAGGGCTTGCGCGTGCGCGCATTGGTGAGCGCGACGGTGAAAATCATGCGCAGCTTGTTGGTCACGTTCGACGCCACGATCGTGTCGTCGATGTCGCTGATCACGCCGAAGCGCGCCTCCCGGGAGGGGACGAGCACGCCGGCTTTGGCTTTTACCCGTGGGTTGTCCGCCAGCTCCAGCTCGACGGGGTTCCACCCGGCCTTGGCCCGCGTCGCGAGCTCGAGGCGGAAATAGCCTTCGCGGTCGGTCAGCGCCTCGGTGTCGGCGCGGCCGCAGCGCGCGCGCACCCGCGCGCCGGGGACTTCGTCCGACTCCAGGCGCTTCCAAAAATGAATCAGGTTGCGCCAGCGCGAGTCCGCGTCGCCGGTCGCGGTAAAGCCTTCGTCCTCGAGCACGCGCCCGCGCACGGTGAGCTTCTGTGGCGTGCCGTACCCCAGGTACGGCAGGATGATGATCGGGTCCCTACTTGGACGGCGTATTCTGATCAAGCACCATGAGCCACTTGTCGCCGCGCTTCTCGAACACGAGCGTGAGCGGGCGCAACGGTGTCAGCGAGCGCCGCTAGGTCGCGGCGCGTGCACCGAAAGCTCAGCGCTGCACCAGCGCCGAGAGCAGCCACGACACGAGGCTGAACAGAATCGCGCCGAGCACGCCCGACCAGAAGCCGGCGACGTTAAAGCCTTCGAGCCAGCTTGCCACCATCCAGAAGAGCAGCCCGTTCAGCACGAAGATGAAGAGGCCGAGCGTGAGGATCGTCACCGGCAGCGTGAGTAGTACGAGCACCGGGCGCACGATCGCGTTCACGAGGCCGAGGACTAGCGCCGCGATGAGCGCCGCACCGAAGCTCGATACCGTGATCGACGGCATGAGGTACGCCACCGCGATCAGCGCGAGCGTGTTCACGAGCCAGGCGAGCAGGAAGCGCACGATCATGGCTGCGCAGCGTAGAACAAGTTGGTCAGGCTGCGGATGTCCAGTTGGCGAAAGCGCGTGTAGCCCGCCCGGCGCACGAGCGCCTCGGTGGCCGCAGGCCCGAGGCAGGTGCCGAGTCCCGGGCCGCCGCGCGCGAGCGATTGCGTCATGCAGTGGAACAGGCTGAAGCCGTAGAAAGTGGTCGCGACCGAATTGCGGTTGTCTTCCAGCTTGTCGGCGGCCTTCGGCTCGATAATGAAGAGCGTGGCATCACGCTTGAGGAGCGCGCGCGCCTGCTCGAGCGTCTCCACCGGCTCGGCGAGGTCGTGCAGCACGTCGCACAGCGTGATGAGGTCGAACCCGGCGCCTCTCTCCACGGCCGACAGCTCGCCAACGACGAACCGCGCTTTGCCCGTTTGTCGCGCCCGTGCGATCGATTCGGCGTCAGGATCGACGCCAACCACTTCGGCGGCCGGAAAAGCGGCGGCGAGCGCCGCGCACACGCGTCCGGAGCCGCAGCCGACATCGAGCGCGCGCCCACCGCCGCGCAGGCGTTCGACCACATCGGGCATGGACTGAAGCCAATAGTCGGCGAAGCGCGCCTCGTATTGGCCGCGATTGATGAGGTCGAGCGCCGTCACGCATTCCGGGCCGAAGTCGTCGAAAGGCACGCCACCGCCTTCGGCGAAGGCGCGCGCAACCTCCGGCGCTACGCGCATGAGGGGCGGCACCATCGCGAAAAGCCCGCCCACGAAGTGATCGGTGTCGTCCGAGGCAAGGAAATACGCATGCTCGTCGGGAAGGCTGTACGTCTGGGCGCCAGGGTCGTAGTCGAGATAACCGGCGGCCACCATGCCTTTCAGCCATTCCTCGACGTAGCGGTGTTCGAGCCGCGTCCTCTGCGCGAGCGCAGCCGAGGAGAGCGCGCCTTTGCCCTGCATCGCGCGCCACAAGCCGGTTTTCACGCCGAGGTAAACCATACCCGCGCTCATGGCGCCGGCCATGTCACGGAACACCTTGTCGAGCGCCTGCTTTGCCTTCTCTTTGTCTATTCCCACAGCCCCTTCGGCATGGGCAAACCTGCGTAATCCGCGCCGGTGAGCGGCGCCTGCGGCTTGACGCCGAGGCGCTCCAGCACCGCGATCATCTGGCGCGCATGCTGCGCCGAATGCCACGTGCAACGCTCGAGCAGCTCGTGCAGCGGCCGCGCGCCGTAATAGGTGTTTACCGTCTGCCGGCAGGACTTGTCGGCAAGCGCAGTCCACCATTTCTCGATGCGGGCAGCAACGCTCTTTCCGTATTCCTGGATGTGCTCGGCCGAAACCACTTCGCGCGGCGGCGGGGCGTTGTAGACCGCCGTGAGATTTTCGACGCCGTTCTCGACCGCCTGTAGAAAGGCGTCCGGGACTTGGTACACGTGGTAGGCGAGGTCGCGGATGCTGCGATCGCGGCTTTGCACCGCCCGCTCCGAAAGCTTCGCCGCCGGTACCTGCAACACGTGGCGCTGCGCCGCTGTGAGGATGCGCAGCCAGCGCTTCACCAGCTCATCGGGCGCTAGCCGCTCGGCGTGAAAATCGCGGCCGATGAAGCGCGATACGTCCTCGAGCGCCTGAGCGAACACGAACTCGCCGCCGCGCGCGACCACCGGAACGGTCTTCACGCCGAAGGCGAGAAGGTCGTCCATTGCATCCGGCCGGGCGGCTACGTCGATCGACTCGAACTCGACGCCCTGCTGGTTCAGGAACTCCTTCACCTTGACGCAGCTCGAGCACCCCGGCCGCCAGTAGACCTTGAGCGCGGGCGTCATGGCGCTACCGTCACGCCGCGCACGCCGTGCTTCTCGATCGTCTGCGCCACGAGGCCGCTCCTTTTGATGTCATCGATGAACTCGCTCAAGTATTGGGCTCCCGCGGCCTTGGTCTTTTTCGTTCCGGCGGCCTGCTGCACGCCGGTGACCTGGCCGTCGAGCACGCGCGAGCCCGGCAGCTTCTCGGCGTCCGACGCGAGGCGCGGCTTCAAGCCGGCGAGGACGTCGAGCTTTTCGCGCACGAAGAGCTCATAGGAGGCGTCGATGCCTTCCACACGAAAAAGCTCTGCATTCTTCAGCGTGCGGCTCAAGTAAAGGTCATAGGCGCTGCGCGCGGATACGGAGATGCGCACGCCTTTACGGTCGACGTCATCGATGCTGCTGATCTTCGAGCCCGCGGGAACCAGGAACGTCACCGGGATCTCGAGGTACGCCTTGGTGAACGCGATCTCATCGGCGCGCTGCGGCTCGGCGCCCAGGAAGCCGACGTCGCACTTGTCGTCGCGCACGCCGTCGGCGAGCTGACCGGCCTGCTTGAACTTCACGAACTCCACCGGCACACCGAGTCGCTTGCCGAGCTCGCGGCCGAGGTCGGGCGCGATGCCGCGCGGCGAGCCGTCGGGCGCGTCCTTGAGGACGAGGAGGAAGTTGCCGTAGTTGAGCCCGACGCGGAGCTTCCCGCCTGGCGTGAGTTCCTGTTTCGCGTCCATTCAGTCTCCGGTCGGTACCACGCCGCTACCTTCGATCATCAGAATCACGGACCGGTCGGGCGCGCGCGTGCGATGCAGAACGCCCTTCGGCACGGTGAAGCCTTGCTGCGGAGCAAGCACGACGGTGCGTCCCTCGAGGTCAATAAAAAAGCGACCGTCCACGACGTAGAAGAACTCGTCCTCCTCGTCGTGCTTGTGCCAGTGGAACTCGCCGTGCAGCACGCCCAGGCGCACCACGCAGTCGTTCACGCGGCACAGCGTCTGGTTCACCCATTGGTCTTTCGTCTCGCGCTCAATGCGCTTCACGTCGATGAGCTCCAGCGGGCTGAACCGGACGTCGGTGCGGATGTTATAGGTCGTTTTCATTTTGGCTTTACCAACAGAACGAAGTCGTATTCGCCGATGCCCTGCAGCACGAGGAACGTGGCCGAGGTCTCGCCGGCATTAGTCACGAGATGCGGACGGCGCGGCCGGCAGACGAAGCTCTCACCGGGCTTTAGGCGCACCTCTTCCTTCGGGTCCTGCAGAAAAATTCGCAGCTCTCCCTGCAGCACGTAAAACGTGTCCCGCACATTGGTGTGGTAATGCCACGGGACTTTCTGCGTCTTGGAGATCTGCAGCTCAGTAATGCGGAAGCCGGGGCGAGCGGCGTGCTCGGCACGGCGTTCCACTTCGTACGGGGGTTCCACGGCGGCCATCATAGCCGTTAGGGTAACACTCTCTGGTGACCATAACGATGAAAAGCCTTTCCTGGGGGACACACTCGAAGTTGATGTGAAAATGACCATGACCAAGGCG
>JAICPQ010000040.1 GCA_025929745.1 Burkholderiales bacterium
GAACGTCGCCTATTGGGAAGATATGCTGAAGAAGCTCACGCAAACCGAGTCGTGGAAGAAGTACGTGGCCGACAACCAGTTCGAGCCGGCCTACCAGACCTCCGCCGAGCTCGCCAAGTTCTACGACGAGTTCACCGCGCAGATGCGGGACATTCTGCAGGAGGCGGGGGTCAAGACGGTCCGTTAGCGATGCCGACTTACCGCTTTCGACTCGACGGCTGCAACGTCTCGGTACACGCCGAGGCGGAGCTGCCGCTTCTCTTCGCGCTGCGGCACCGTCTCCGCCTGAAAGGCGCGCAGTGCGCGACCGGATGCAGCGCCTGCACTGTGCACATCGACGGCGATCCGGTGCGCTCGTGCCTGCTGCCCATCTCGGCGGCCGCCGGTAAGACAGTCACGACCCGAGCATCGCGAGCCGAGCGCGCCGCGTAGTCGTCGCCGGCGGCGGGCCCGCCGGAATGCTCGCCGGTCTCATGCTCGCGCGCGCCGGCGTCGATACGCTCGTGCTCGAGAAGCACGCGGATTTCCTGCGCGACTTCCGCGGCGACACGCTGCATCCGTCGACGCTCGAAGTGATGGCGGAGCTTGGGCTCCTTGAGCGCCTGCTTGACCTTCCTCACGATCGCGTGCCGCAGATCGAGGCGCAGTTCGGCGAGCATTCGCTCAAGGTGGCCGACTTTCGCCACCTTCCGGTGCGCTGCGGCTTCATCGCGATGATGCCGCAGTGGGACTTCCTCAGTTTCCTCGCGCGCGAGGCCGCGCGCTCGCCGCACTTCGAGTTGCGTATGCGCGCCGAAGTCGACGGGTTGCTTTTCCAGGGCGACAGAGTTGCAGGTGTGCGGGTGGGGACGGAGGAGATACCGACCCAGCTTGTAATTGGCGCGGACGGCCGGCACTCCAGCGTCCGGCGGCTCGCGGGCCTGGAAGTCGAGGCACTCGGTGCGCCGATCGATGTCCTGTGGTTTCGGCTCGCGCGCAAGGCGGGCGACCCGGCCACCAGCATGGGCCGCTTCGATGCGGGCGTCGCGCTCGTCCTCATCAACCGCCGCGAGTATTGGCAATGCGGCTACGTCATTCCGAAAGGCGCGGCTGAGAAGGTGCGCGCCGCCGGATTGGCGGCTTTTCGCGCCACGCTCGGGCGCCTTCTGCCGTGGTCGGTGGATCGCGTGGGCGAGCTTGCCGACTGGGAGCAAGTGAAGCTCCTCACCGTGCAGATCGACCGCCTCCGGCGCTGGTGGCGGCCGGGCCTCCTTTGCATCGGCGACGCCGCGCACGCCATGTCCCCCGTTGGCGGGGTGGGCATCAACATCGCTGTCCAGGACGCCGTGGCGGCTGCCAATCTTTTACGTTCCGGCGACTTTTCCGACGGCCGGCTAAACGCTGTCCAGCGGCGCCGCGAATGGCCGATGAAGGTCACCCAGCGCCTGCAGATCCTGGCTCAGGACCGGCTGATCACGGCGGTACTGGAAAGCCGGCAACCCATCGCGCCGCCAAGATTTTTTCGGTGGGCGACACGCTATCCGCGGCTCGCCCGCATTCCGGGCCGGCTCATCGGCATGGGTGTTCGACCGGAGCACGTGGCCCCGCTGCGCTAGACGCCGGCGCGTTTCGCTAAGTGGGCTTTCTCGGGGCGCAATGAAATATTTCACACGAGAAAAATCTCGTAACCATTAGAGTTGCATACGTTTTCCGGAAGTCAGGGTAGCGCCGGGACGGGGGAGCAGGCCCCGCGGAACGAACACCGGAGCGCCCGCGCGATGCAGTGAACATTCGAGGGGGATGCCCCGGTGGCAGAGGCGGCAGCAGTCGCAATCAAGGTGCTCGTCATCGACGACAGCAACACGATTCGTCGCAGCGCCGAGCTATTCCTGCGCCAGGCCGGCTACGAAGTGATCCTCGCCGAGGACGGCTTCGATGCGCTCGCCAAGATCTCGGACCACCAGCCGCAGATCATCTTCGTCGACATCATGATGCCGCGCCTCGACGGCTACCAGACCTGCGCGCTCATCAAGCAGCACCCGCAGCTCAAAACGACCCCGGTGATCATGCTGTCCAGCAAGGACGGCGTGTTCGATCGCGCGCGCGGTCGTCTCGCCGGTTCCGACCGCTACCTCACCAAGCCCTTCACCCGGGACGGGCTGGTCGAAGCCATCAATCAGCATCTGAAACTCAGGCTCGCGCCCCAATAGGAAAAAGGCCTTCCATGCCCATCAAGAATATTCTCGTCGTCGAGGACTCGGCCACCGATCGCCAGTTCCTCACCGAGCTCCTCGCCAAGAACGGCTACCACGTGACCACGGCGCAGAACGCGGCCGAAGCCGTAAGCAAGGCGAAAGAGCAGCGGCCCGACCTCGTGCTTATGGACGTGGTGATGCCGGGCGACAGCGGCTTCCAGGCGACGCGCACGCTCTCCAAGGACGAGGCGACGAAGAAGATCCCGATCATCATCTGCTCGAGCAAGGCCCAGGAGACCGACAAGGCCTGGGGCATCAAGCAGGGCGCGCGCGACTATGTGGTGAAGCCGGTGAAGGGGCCGGAGCTCCTCGCCAAGATCTCAGCGCTGGGTTGAATGGCGCAAAAGATCTCCCTGCGCGACTACCAGCGCGAGCTCGCCGAGCGGCTGCGGCTCGCCGACAGCGCGCGCAGCCCCTCGAAGCTGGGTCTGGAGATCGGCACCGAGAGCTGGCTCGTCGATCTCGCCGAGGCCGGCGAGGTGATCCCGGTCCCGCCCATCACGCCAGTGCCGCTCACCCGGCCCTGGTTCCGCGGCGTGGTGAACGTCCGCGGCAACCTCTATAGCGTCATCGATTTCGCAGGCTTCCTCGCGACCGGTTACTGCGCCGGCGGCGAGCAGGCGCGGCTAGTCGTGCTCGGCGAGCGCTTCCGCAGCGCCGCGGCGCTGCTCGTGCACCGCTCGCTTGGCCTGCGCAACCCGGTGGAGCTCCAAGCGCGCGCGCTCGCCGCGGAAAAGCCGGCATGGCTGCGCGCCGAATACGACGACGACGCCGGCAGGCGCTGGCGCGAGCTCGATGTGGCCGCGCTCGTGCGCGACCCGGACTTTCTTTCCGTGGCTCTGTAGGGGGCACTTATGAAACAACGAATCCTTCTCCTTCTTGCACTCGCCGCGCTCGGCCGCACGGCGGCCGCCGAGCCGGGCGTGACCCTCGACCATATCCGTCTCGGCCAGGCGGCCGTGTTCAGCGGCCCGGCCGCGCAGCTCGGGATCCAGATGCGCAACGGCATCAAGGCGTACCTCGATGCGGTGAACGAGAAGGGCGGCGTGCACGGGCGCAAGATCGAGCTCGTCACGGAGGACGACCGTTACGAGTCGGCGGTGGCGCCAAGCGCGACGAAAAAGCTCCTGGAGGAGCACAAGGTGTTCGCGCTCATCGGCTACGTCGGCACGCCGACCGGCGTCGCGCATCTTCCGGTGATCACGCAGGCGAAGGTGCCGCTCGTCGGCATGTTCACCGGTGCCGAGGTGCTGCGCGCGCCCTTCAATCGATACGTGTTCCACGTGCGCGCGAGCTACTACGACGAGACCGAGAAGATCGTCGAGCAGGTTGTCTCTATCGGCGGCAAGAAGATCTCGGTGTTCTATCAGGACGACGCCTACGGCGAGGCCGGGCGCAAGGGCACCGAGCTCGCGCTCGAGCGGCGCAAGATGAAGATCCATTCGACCGGCACCGTCGAGCGCAACACGGTAAAGGTCGAAGCCGCGGCGAAGGCGCTGCACGCCTCGCAGCCCGACGCCGTGGTCATGGTGAGCGCGTATACCTCGATCGCCGCGTTCGTGCGCGAGATGCAGAAGCTCGGCAGCGGCGCCACCTTCTATAACGTTTCCTTCGTCGGCTCGAAGGCGCTCGCCGACGCGCTCGGCAAAGACGGCGCGGGGGTCGCCATCTCACAGGTGGTGCCGTTCCCTTGGGGCACCGCCGTGCCGGTGGTCAAGGAATACCAGATGCTCGCCAAGAAGGCGGGGTTCACGGACTACAACTTCAGCGCGCTCGAGGGCTTCCTCAGCGCCAAGGTGATGGTGGAGGGCCTGAAGCGCGCCGGGCGCAACCCGACGCGCGAAGGCCTCGTGGAGGCGCTGGAGAAGATGAACGACGTCGACCTGGGCGGGTTCTATGTCAGCTATTCGCCGAAGAACCGCGCGGGCTCGAAGTTCGTTGACCTCACCATCATTTCCCGAGACGGCAAGTTCCTGCGCTAAGACGAGGCCTTCATGAAATTCGACATCCTTGGAAAAATCGCCGGCGGCGGCCGCAAGCTCCAGGCCCTGATCGCGCTCCTGGTTGCGCTGCTCCTCGTGGACGGCGCCATCGTGTTCTACGACCTGCGTCAGGCGAGCATCGGCACGCTCTACATCGCCACCGTCGGCAAGCTGCGCATGCTTTCGCAGCGCCTCGCCAAGGCGGCGCAGCAGGCTTCGCAGGGAAACCCCGACGCGTTCAAGCAGCTGCGCGAGAGCCGCGACGAGTTTGCCGGGCACACGCACCTGCTCATGAACGGTGGCCAGGTGGGCGGCGTCACCCTGCCGGCGAGCTCGGAGCAGGTACGGCCTGCGCTCGAGATCCTTGAGACGCGCTGGAAGAAGAACGAGCGCAAGGCCACTCTGGTTCTTGCCGAGCAGTCGAACCTCCTGAACCTTAGCCGCGCGGTGCGCGCGATCAACGTCAGCAACCCGGCGCTGCAGGAGCTCGCCGACGAGATCGCCGCGCTCAGCGTGCAATCCGGTGGCTCGGCGCGCCAAAACGCGTACGCCGCGCAGCTCATGATGCTTGCGCAGCGCATGGCGAAGAACGCCAATGCCATGCTCGCCGAGGCGGTCATCGATCCCGAGGTTTCCTTCCTTCTCGGCAAGGACACGAACGGCTTCCGCGACATCCTGCAGGGCCTGCTGCAGGGGAGCGAGGCGCTGCGCATCCAGCGCGTGGTGGATGCGGAGCTGCGCGGCAAGCTCGTCGAGATGGAGGCCGCGTTCAAGGAATATCAGCGCGCGGTCGCGAGCATTCTCGGCAACCAGCAGAGCCTGGTGAACGCGAAGCGCGCGAGCTTCGAGCTGTTCCAGGATAGCGAGGAGCTGCTCGCCGCCGCCGAAAGCCTCAACGTCGCCTACGAGAACGAGCTTGGCGGGCGCACCACGAACTTCCTCGCCATGGCGATCGTGTCGTTCCTCGCGTTCGTCGTGCTCCTGCTCATCGGCAAGACCTACCTTGACGACAGCCGTCGACGCGCCGAAGAGAGCGAGCGGCAGAACCGCGAAAACCAGACCGCGATCCAGCGGCTTCTCGACGAGATCTCGAACCTGGCCAACGGTGACCTCACCGTGCGCGCCCAGGTGACCGAGCACATGACCGGCGCCATCGCCGACTCCATCAACTACACGATCGACGAGCTGCGGCGCCTGGTGGCCGGCATCACGAGCGCGTCGCTACAGGTGACCAGCGCGACGCAGGAGGCCGAATCCGTGAGCTCACGGCTGCTCCAGGCGGCGGGCAAGCAGGCGTCGGAGATCCAGAACGCTGGCCAGTCAGTGCAGAAGATGGCCCAATCGATGAGCGAGGTGTCGAGCAAGGCGACCGACTCGTCCAAGGTCGCGGAAAGCTCCGTGCATGCGGCGCAGAAAGGCGCGCAGGCGGTACAGAACGCGATCCGCGGAATGAACGATATCCGCGTCCAGATCCAGGAGACCTCCAAACGCATCAAGCGCCTGGGCGAAAGCTCGCAGGAGATCGGCGAAATCGTGCAGCTCATCTCGGACATCACCGAGCAGACCAACGTTCTTGCGCTGAACGCCGCGATCCAGGCTGCCTCCGCAGGCGAGGCGGGGCGCGGTTTCACGGTCGTCGCGGAAGAGGTGCAGCGCCTCGCCGAGCGCTCGGGTGAGGCGACGAAGCACATCAGCGCTATCGTAAAGAGCATCCAGCGCGACACGCAGGAGGCGGTCGAGGCGATGGAGCGCAGCACGCAGAACGTGGTGCAGGGCACCAAGACCGCGGATGAGGCCGATCAGGCGCTGCGCGAGATCGGTGCGGTGTCGCGCCAGCTCGCGAGTCTGATCGAATCGATCTCGCAGGCGACACGCGAGCAGGCCGCTTCGGCGAGCAAGGTCGCGGCCAACATGAAGGTGATCCTCGGCATCACGCAGCTCACCAGCGACGGCACCAAGCAGACCGCCACCTCCGCGGCGAAGCTCACGGCGCTCGCCGACGGCCTGAAAAGCTCGGTCGCCGGTTTCAAGCTCGCAGCCTGATCTTCAGGCATGACCGATCCGACGCTCCTCTCCTGGATCAACACCGAGGTCGAGCGCGCGCTCGCCTTCGTCCAGGAGTCGCTCGCCAGGTTCTCCGCCGCACCGCAGAACGAGGCGGTGCTGCAGCCGTGCCCGGAGCACCTGCATCAGGTGAGCGGGGCGCTGCGCATGGTCGGGCTTTCGGGCGCGACGCGCGTGTGCGAGGCAATCGAAGGCAGTTTCGCGAGCCTCGGCGCGGCGCGGCCGACACCGGCGGCCACGGCTGTCATTGATCGAGCGGTGGTCGCGCTCAAGAACTTCGTAGGGGAACTCGCGCGCGGCCACGCCGACGTGCCGCTGCGGCTTTTCCCGGTATACCGCGACCTGGCAAGTCTGCTGGGCAAAGGCACTGTCTCCGAGAAGGACCTCTTCTACCCCGATGTCAGCCTTCCGGCGCCGCGGCACCCGAAAGAAACCGCGGTACCGGACGACGAGCTTGCCCCCTATCTGCAGGCGCAACGCGGGCGTTTCCAGCGCGGCTTGCTCGCCTGGCTGCGCGGTGCGCCGGCGGGCCTTGCCGAGATGCGCGCCGCGCTCGACGCGCTCCACCAGCTCGCCATACAGCTGCCTGAGCCGCGCGCGCTGTGGTGGGCGGCCGTGGGCCTCGTGGATTCGCTTGAAAACGATTCGGCCTCGGATCCGCAGTGGCTGAGCGCCGCGAAGGTCGTCTGTAACCGGCTCGACTTTCAGATTCGCGACCTTGCCGGCGGCAACGCCAAGAATGGCGAACCCCTGCTGCGCGAAGTGCTCTATTCGATCGCGCGCCGCCCGGCGCTTACGGCCCGCATGCGCGACGTGCAGACGCGCTATGAGCTGGAGAGCCTTTTCCCGCGGCAGGAAAGGACGCCGGTCGAGCCTCTCGAGATGGACGCGGAGCGCCTCGAGGCGGCGCTTTTCGACATGCACTCGCGCCTTGATTCCCTCAAGCGCGCCTGGGAGCAGTACACCACCGGCGACGCCGACAAGGCGCGCGCCTTTCGCGAGCGCGTCGCCGACTTCAAGGGGAGGACCAAGGACCTCGGCAACCAGCACCTGATCAAGCTGCTCGACGCGATCGCGCTGGTCGCCGGGAAGCTTCCGGACCCCTATCCGCGCGGCGAGCAGATGATGGTGGTCGAGATGGCCGCGGCGTTCCTGCTGGTGGAGCACGTCATCGACCATTTCTCGAGCCCCGCCGACGACCTCGGTGTGCAGATCGTCATCATGGGCGGCTGGCTGCTCGACGCCGCGACCGGCCGGTCGACCGGCGAACCGCCGCCGGGCCTGCGGCGCGACCTCACCGAGCGGATCGGCGCGCTGCAGCTGCGCGCGCACGTGGCGAAGGAGATCCTCGCCAACCTGCATCACGTGGAGCAGGCGCTCGACGCGTACGCGCGGCAGAACGCCGAGCGCGGCACGCTCGCCGAACTGCAGCCTTATCTGCGCCAGATGCACGGCGCGCTGAGCGTACTCGGCTTCCCGGGCGCGGCGCGCGCGGTGTCCCTTTGCGAGAACATGATCCTCGCGCAGGCACGCGGCGAGGGTGGCGAGCCCGACGACTTGGACTGGATCGCCGAGGGTCTGTCGAGCGTGGGCTTCTTCCTCGAGCCGTGCCGCCAGGGCCGCGAGCCGCAGGAGGAGGCGATCGCGCTCTTCTTCCGCCGCTACGACAAGCGAGCGACGCCGCGCGGTCCGGACGCCACCTTGCCGATCGATTATCCGGCGCGCCGCGTGCCGCCCGTCGAGCCAACGCCGACGCCGGCCGGCCGCCCCGGGGTGGACGCCGAGCTGCTGCAGGTGTTCCTCGAGGAAGCGGGCGAGGTCCTGGAAACCATCCAAAAGGCGCTGCCGGTCTGCCGCCACAAGCCCGAAGACCGGGAAGCGCTTGTCTCGGTGAGGCGCGCTTTCCATACGCTCAAGGGCAGCGGCCGCATGGTCGGCCTGATGGATGTCGGCGAAGCCGCCTGGCAGGTCGAGCAGGTGACCAATCTGTGGCTCGAGCAGATGCGCCCGGTCAGCGAAGAACTCCTCGAGCTTCTCGAGACGGCGTACGCAGCGTTCTCGGAGTGGATCGGCAAGCTGCGCGGGCCAGGGCTTGACTCGACCATCGATGATTCGAGGATCGCGGCGCTCGCCGCGCGCGCAAAAGCCACGCCCAATACCGAGGTGACGGTGGGCAACGTCACCATCACGCGCAACCTCTACGAGATCTATACCAAGGAGGCCGCCGAGCACATCAAAGTGCTGCGCGAGGAATGCGCGAAGTGGCGCGCGGCGATCCCCGCGGCCACGTCGGCGGACTTCATGCGCGCCGCGCACACGCTCGCCAGCACCTCGCGCACCGCCGGATTCGGACTGCTCGCCGAGCGCAGCGCGGTGCTGGAGCAGTGGAGCGGCTATTCCAAGGAAATCACCGAGGCGGCCGACGCGCACGTCGTCGAAGCGGCCGTGGCCGACCTCGGCTCGATGGTCGAGGACATCACGCAGGGGGCCGCGCCGGCCGCCGAGCGTGCGCCGCAGGATGCGCTGCGCGCGCTGCTCCAGCGGCTCGAAGCCGCGCGCCTTGCGCCGCCACCCGCGCCGCCGGTGCGCGAGAAGCGCGTCATGCGCGACGACATCGACGAGCAGCTGCTGCCGGTGTTCCTCGAAGAAGCGCAGCAACTCGTTCCCGACCTCGGCGCGGACTTGCGCGACTGGAAGGCGGATCCTTCCGACGCCAAGGTCTCGCAGTCGCTGCGGCGCCTCTTGCATACGCTGAAGGGTAGCGCCCGCATGGCAGGTGCCATCCGCCTGGGCGAGCTGTGCCACGTGATGGAAAGCCGGATCGAGGAGGCACTCGAGACGGGCGGCGCGCTGCCTGCGGACCTCTTCGAATTTCTCGAGGAGCGCATGGACCGGCTCTCGGCCGACGTCGAGCGCATGCGCGCGCCGAAGGCCGCGCCGGTCACCGTAGCCGCGGCGCACGCGCCGAAAGCCGAACGCCCGCTTCCGGTTGCTGCGGGACTCCTGCGCGTCAACGCCGACACGCTGGATGAGCTCATCAACGACGCTGGCGAAATCGCCATCGCTCGAACGCGCGCGGAAGCCGAGATGCGCGCGATCAAACAGGCGCTCGCCGATCTCGCGGACAGCGTGACGCGGCTGCGCGCGCAGCTGCGCGAGGTCGAGGTGCAGGCCGACAGCCAGATGCAGTCGCGCCTCTCCATCATGGACGAGAAGCGCAGCGAATTCGACCCGCTCGAGTTCGATCGCTATACGCGCCTGCAGGAGCTCACGCGGCTCATGGCGGAGAGCTTGAACGACGTGCTGTCGATCGAGCATGGCCTGCACAAGCACATCGGCGACACCGACGCCGCGCTCGTGCAGCAGGCGCGCATCAGCCGCGAAGTGCAGCAGGCGCTGATGCGCGTGCGCGCGGTGCCGTTCGCTAACTTGAGCGAGCGGCTCTACCGCCTCGTACGCCAGACCGCGCGCGACGTGGGCAAGAAAGCCGAGCTCGAGGTGACCGGGGTCGAGGTCGAGCTCGACCGCGGCGTGCTGGAACGCATCGCCGCGCCGCTCGAGCACATGCTGCGCAACGCGCTCGTGCACGGCGTGGAGACACCCGAGGCGCGCATCGCCGCCGGCAAGCCGGAGTCCGGCCGCATCGCGATCACGCTGCGCCAGGAGGCCAACGAAATCGCGCTCGTGCTCTCCGATGACGGGGCCGGCTTCGATCTCGAAGCGCTGCGGAATGAAGGGGCCGACTTGGGCCTTCTTCCCGCGGACCATGAGCCGACCGAAGCCGAGCTCGCGCAGCTCGTCTTCGCCACGGGCGTTTCGACGGCCGCCACGGTCACGGAGGTGGCCGGACGCGGCGTCGGCATGGACGTCGTGCGAAGCGAAATCACCGCGATCGGCGGGCGCATTGACCTCTCCACAACGCGCGGCGTCGGCACCACCTTCACGATGTACCTGCCGCTCACGCTCGCCGTTTCCCAGGCGGTGCTGGTGCGCAGCGGCGGGAACGTCATCGCGCTCGCCGCCTCGACGGTGGAGCAGGTGCTGCGTCTGAAGCAGGACGCGCTCAAGGCGCTGTACGACAAGAACGTGCTCGAGTTCCAGGACCGCAGCTACTCGCTGTACGCGATGCAGCAGCTGCTGGGCGGCACCGCTTCGGGCGACCTGCAGCCGTACAACTCGGTGCTGCTCCTGAGGAGCGGCGCCCAGCGCATCGCCGTGCACGTCGACGAGCTCCTCGGCAACCAGGAAATCGTGGTGAAGGCGATCGGGCCGCAGCTCGGCCGCGTGCCCGGCGTGACCGGCGCGACGGTGCTTGCGGACGGACGCATCGCGCTGATCTTCAACCCGGTGCAGCTCGCGCAGCGCACCAAGGTCGCGCCGCTCGCGCCGCCGCGCGTCGTGCATACCACCTCGGTAAAGGCCGCGTTGGCGCCGTTCGTCATGGTGGTAGACGACTCGCTGACCGTCCGCAAGATCACCGGCCGCTTGCTCGAGCGCGAGGGCTACCGGGTGATCACGGCGAAGGACGGCGTCGACGCCATCGAGCAGATGGCCGAGGCGCTGCCCAAGGTGCTCCTCGTGGACATCGAGATGCCGCGCATGGACGGCTTCGAGCTCGCGCGCCACGTGCGCGGCGACGCGCGCATGCAGGAGATCCCGATGATCTTCATCTCCTCGCGCACCGCGGAGAAGCATCGTACCCAGGCGGCGCAGCTCGGCGTAAACGCCTTCCTCGGCAAGCCCTACGCCGACGCTGAGCTTCTGCAGCTCGTCGCCAAGTACGTCGGCACCACCTCGTGAAGGTCGAGACCCCTGCGGCGCAGCAGGCGATCGGCAAGTATCCGCTCATCCGCGAGATCGGCATCGGGGCCACGAGCCGCGTGTACCTCGCGCGCGACCCCTTCGCGGAGCGAGACGTCGCCATCAAGGTGCTGCAGTTCAAGCAGGGGGCCGATCCCGATACCGAGCGCATCATGCACAAGACGTTCGTCGCCGAAGCCTCGCTCGCCGGCAAGCTCCGCCACCCGCACATCATCGATATCTACGACGCGGTGGTCGAGCCCGACCGCAGCTACCTGGTGATGGAGTACGTCGCCGGCAAGACGCTGGAAGAGCACTCGAGCCCGGGCAACCTCCTGCCGCTGCCCAAGGTCGTCGAGATCATCTTCAAGTGCATCCGCGCGCTGGAGTACGCCTTCCAGAACGGCATCATCCACCGCGACATCAAGCCGGGGAACATCATCCTCTCCGCCGACGGCGAGACCAAGGTGGGCGACTTCGGCGCCTCCTTCCAGCAGCGCCTCGATGACCGCACGACGCAGCTGAAGGGCATCGGCTCGCCGGCGTACATGTCGCCCGAGCAGCTTCGCATGGAGACGCTCACCCACCAGACCGATATCTACTCGCTCGGCGTGACCATGTTTCGGCTGCTCACCGGGCGCCTGCCGCACGAGGCGGGCAGCCAGGTCGCGCTCAGCTACGCGATCATCAATACGACGCCGCCGAAACCTTCCACGCACCGGCCCGATCTGCCGCCGCTCTTGGACGAGATCGTGATGAAGGCGATCGCGAAGGATCCGGCGCAGCGCTACCGCTCGTGGCTCGATTTCGGCAAGGACATGACGCGCGCCTTCATGAACCTGCGCGTCGAAATGACCTCACCCACGCCGGCCTCGGACTCGGAGAAGTTCGGCAAGCTGCGCGACATGCCCTTCTTTCGCGACTTCGGCGACGTGCAGCTCTGGGAAGTGGTGCGCGTGGCGAGCTGGCTCACCATCGATCCCGGCTCCGTGCTCATGCGCGAGAACGAGCAGGGCGACAGCTTCTACGTTCTCGTCGAAGGAGAGTGCGAAGTCTCGCTCCTCGGCAAAACCCTCACGGTTCTCAAACCCGGCGGCGTCTTCGGCGAAATCCTCTACTTCGCCGATCAGGTGGAGCGCCGCACCACCACCGTCACCGCGAAGACCCGCATCACCGCATTGCAGATCAAGGCCGGCGCCCTGCGCATCGCCACACCCGCGTGCCAGGTCGGCTTCAACAAAGCCTTCATGCGCGTCCTCGTCGAGCGCCTCGGCCAGGCCAACCGCCAGCTCGCGCAGCGGTAGTCCACCGGTCGGACAACCAGTGGCACACTAAACGGCGTGGTGCTATAGCGCGGTTTGGTGGAGGCGGCGGCTACCGAACGGCTGGTCAGTAGCAGCTAGGGCTGCAGCACTGAAGTTTCCCTATGGCGGCGGGAATCGATTTTCGGCCCTTGGCGCACGCCTAGGACGTTCTTGGACGGTGGCCGGCCTTTCGATACCCCCAGCGCTACCCCCACGGTCCGTCCCCACAGCCGTAAAGCGCACGGGGCGCGTAGGCGCGTGCCTGCGCGGCATTGAGTTGCTAGGGCCTGTTAACACTACCAGACCCTATAAACCTGAAGAGCGGCAAGCCCTAGGGGCTCGCCGTCGTCAGCCGGGTGCGGCTGTCGGCTACAGGGTGGGAACAGTGCCGCCGTCGATCCGATGCTCGGACCCTGAGATAGAAGCGGACCGCGAGGACGCCAGGAAGGCGATCAAATCGGCAACCTCTTGTGGTTTGGCGGGTCGGCCCAGTGGAATTCCTCCCAGCCAATCCATGACGATTTTTTTGCCGCCTTCGTAGTCCGTTCCGGCCTCTGCAGCCATCCGCTCCGCAAACGCTACGGAAGCCTCGGTCTCGATCCAGCCCGGCGCAACGCTCAGCACGCGAACTCCCTTCGGCATCACCTCCCTTGCCAGAGACTTGCTGTAGGTAGTGAGGGCCCCCTTGGCCGCGGCGTAGGCGGTAGTGGACGCGGGCAGAGGCAGTACGCGCTGGATGGAGCTGACGTGGATGATGACACCTGAGCCTTGAGCCAGCATCGCTGGCAGCAGCGCACGATCCAGACGTACCGCAGGCATCAAGTTCAGGTTCAACTCGGCGAACCAGTGCTCATCGCTGATCGCAGCGAAACCGCCACCGGGAGTTTTTGAGCCGCCGAGCACGTTGATCAAGATGTCGACGCCGCCCCAATCTTGGAGGATGGTCTGAGCAAGGTGACTCGTGCCTTCCGCCGTCGACAGGTCGGCGGCTACGTAGGTGACCCCTGCCACCGGCTGCGCTGGCACAGTGCGCGCGGATGTCGCCACCCGAGCGCCGGCCTCCGCAAGGGTTTTCACGACTGCAGCGCCAAGGCCCAGCGTGCCGCCGGTAACCA
>JAICPQ010000196.1 GCA_025929745.1 Burkholderiales bacterium
ACCTTCTTGCCCTTGGCGTACGGATGGCCAAGGTCCTTCAGCATCTGCAGGCAGGAAGGCCGGATGTCGATCTCCTCGGCGGTGGCGCCGATCGCGCGCATCAGCTGCCAGGCCTGGCTCTTGGTCCGCGTCGAGGTCGCGAAGCCGGGCATGGTGTAGGCGAAGATGTTGGCGCGCGGCAGCTTGAGCTCGTCCATCGCCCTTGCGCACACGATGAGCGCCTGCGTGGAATCGAGCCCGCCCGAGACGCCGATGATGAGGCGCTTGGAACCGGTCGCGCGCATGCGCGTGACGAGTCCCTGCACCTGGATGCGATAGACCTCTTCGCAGCGCGCGTCCCGCGTTTTCGGGTTGCCGGGAACGTAGGGGAGCTGCTCCAGCTTGCGCTCGAGCAGCATCTTTCCCGGTGGCGTGGGCACAGGCGCTTCGAGGGTTCGAAAGGCGCGCTCGCGGTGCCGCAGTATCGAGGCGCCGAACGTGTTCTGCCGCATGCGGTCGGCGAGCAGGCGGTCGAGGTCGATGTCGCCCACGGCGAGCTGCGGCTCGTCGGCGAAGCGCCGCGACTCGCCGATGAGCGTGCCGTTCTCGTAGATGAGCGCATGCCCGTCCCAGGCGAGGTCGGTGGTCGACTCGCCGAAGCCCGATGCGCTGTAAAGATAGGCGGCGAGGCAGCGCGCCGACTGGTTGCCGACGAGCTGGTGCCGGTAGCCTTCCTTGCCGATCACCACGTTCGAGGCCGAGAGGTTGGCGATCACGGTCGCGCCGGACAGCACGGCGAAGGACGACGGCGGTGCAGGAACCCACAGGTCCTCGCAGATCTCGATGTGCAGCACGAATTTCGGCATCAGCCTGAAGAGCAGATCCGCGCCGAATGGCGCGGGCTGGCCGGCGAGCGTGATCTCGCGGCGCGTGGACGCATCGCCCGGCGTGAACTGCCGGCCTTCGTAGAACTCGCGGTAGTTCGGCAAGTAGGTCTTCGGCACCACGCCGATCAGGCGGCCTTGCGAAATCAGCGCCGCGCAGTTGTAAAGCAGCCCATCCACCGCGACGGGTAAACCCACCGCTGCAGCGAGCGGCAGGGTTTTCGTCTGCCTGAGAAGCGTAGCGAGCGCGTCCTCGGCGCTGTCGATGAGCGCCTGTTGGTGGAAGAGATCCTCGCAGCTGTACGCGGAAAGTCCGAGCTCGGGAAAGACGACGAGCGCGGCTTTCTCGCGCGCCGCCTCGCGCATGAGCTCGCGGGTCGCCGCGACGTTGTATTGCGGATCGCCGACGCGCACGACCGGCGTCGCTACCGCGACGCGCGCGAAGCCGTGGCTGTAGAGGTTGAAAAAGTCCTTCACGGCACGATTTTACGCCTCGCTGTGTATGGTACGATAAGCCATATGTTGCTCCTGCGCGAGACGGTCGTCCTCGAGGACGGAAGGCTCGAGATCGAGCTGCACGACGACCTGCGTTATCGGCTCGCGTGGAACAGCGTCATTTACGACGACAGGGCCCAATACGAGTTTCGTTCTGTCGAGCAGCTTCGCTACGACTTCGAACGCGATGCCAAGAAAGCTTGAGATTCGCATCGGCGCGGCGGGCGATGCGCTCGACCGCTTCGAGGCCGCGTGGAATCGCGTCCAGGAAGGTCGCGCGATGCGCCCTCTTCATGTCTTGAGCTTCGCCAATCTGCCGCTCCTGCTGAGAACCCTGTCGCCCGCCCGCTGGGCGCTGCTCCGGGACCTGAGCGCGAAGCCGGCGTCCATCTATGAGCTCGCGAAGCGCCTGGGCCGCGACTACAAGAACGTCCATACGGACGTGACGCAGTTGGCGGCCATCGGCCTGATCGAGCGCCAGGCCGACGGGCGGGTGGCTGTGCCGTGGGAGTTGCTACAGGCGCAGTTCCGCTTGTAGTCCGCCTGTCGCGAGGCGCACGACACATGCGCGTTCGCATTGGAGGAGTACCCTCCCGTCATGGATACGCGGGTGCTGAACCTCGAGCATTACTGGATGCCGTTCACGGACAACCGCCGCTTCAAGGCGAAGCCGAAGCTCGTGACGGCGGCGAAGGACATGTACTTCACCACCGCCGAGGGCACGCAGGTTCTGGACGGGCTTGCGACGCTGTGGTGCGTGAACGCGGGGCATTCACGCGCGCGCATCGTCGAGGCGATCCGCCGGCAGGCCGCGTAGCTCGATTTCGCGGCCTCGTTCTCGGTCGGGCATCCGCTCGCTTTCCAGCTCGCCGAACGAATCGCCGCCCTGGCGCCGAACGGCATGGGGCACGTGTTCTTCACGAACTCGGGCTCCGAGGCGGTCGACACGGCCCTCAAGATGGCGATCGCCTACCACCGCCTGCGCGGCGAAGGCACGCGCACGCGCTTCGTCGGCCGCGAGCGCTCGTATCACGGCGTGAACATCGGCGGCATCTCGGTCGGCGGCGTTACGGCGAACCGCAAGGCGTACAGCGGCGCGCTGCTGCCCGGCGTCGATCACCTGCGCCACACGCACGGCTTCAAGGAGAACCTTTTTGCGCGAGGCGAGCCGCCGCACGGCGGCGGCGACCTCGCTGACGAGCTGGAGCGCATCGTGGCGCTGCACGACGCGTCCAACGTCGCGGCGCTGATCGTCGATCCGATCTCGGCCTCGGGCGGCGTGCTGATTCCGCCGAAGGGCTATCTCAAGCGCCTGCGCGAGATCTGCACGCGCCATGGCATCCTCCTCATCATGGACGAAGTGATCACCGGCTGGGGCCGGCTCGGCACGCCGTTCGCCTCGCAGTACTTCGGCGTCGAGCCCGACCTCATCACCTTCGCCAAGGGTGTCACCTCGGGCGCCGTGCCGCTCGGCGGCGTGCTCGTAAAGGACTCGATCTACGAGGCGTTCACGGCGGGCAAGGCGCCCGGCATCGAGTTTTTCCACGGCTATACCTACTCGGGCCATCCGCTCGCCTGCGCTGCGGGAGTGGCGGCACTCCAGACCTACGAGGACGAAGCCTTATTCGAGCGGGCGGCTGCGCTGTCGCGTGATTTCGAGCAAGGCCTGCATTCCCTGAAGGGACTGCCCAACGTGGTCGACTGCCGCAACCTTGGGCTCATCGGCGCCGTCGAGCTCGCCTCCGGAGCCGAGTACGGGGTGCGCGCGTTCTCAGTGTTCGAGAAATGCTGGGATAAGGGGGTGTTCGTCCGCCCGGTCGGCGACGCGCTCGCTTTCTGCCCGCCGCTCATCGCCGAAAAGAAGCACCTCGACCAGATGTTCGGCGTGGTCGCCGACGTTCTTAAATCCAGCCCGCCTTCCTGAAGCGCCAGAAGAGGATGACGTCGATCGTGGTCATGACGGCGATCGACAGCGGATAGCCGAGCGACCAGCCGAGCTCGGGCATGTGCCGGAAGTTCATGCCGTAGATGCCGGCGATCATCGTGGGTACGGCGACCAACGCGGCGTAAGCGGCCAGACGGCGCGTGATCTCGCCCTGGCCGGTGGCGACCATGGCGAGCGCGACCTGGATTGCCGTGTTCACCGTGTCGCGCGCGGCGTCGATCGACTGGTTGATGCGCACGAGGTGGTCGTAGACGTCGCGGAAGTAGTCGCCGAGGCCGGAGCACATGCTCGGCACGCGCCCGCCGTAAAGCTTGCCCGCGTTCTCCTGGAGCGGCGAGGTGGCGTGCTTCATCGTCGTCAGCTTCTGCTTGACGTAATAGAGCGCCTCGATGTTCTCGCGCGGCGAGGCGCCCGGGGTGAAGAGCCGCCCTTCGAGTTTTTCCAGCTCCATCTCCACAGCATCAAGCACCGGGAAGTAGCGGTCGACGATCGCGTCCATCAGTGCATAGAGGACGTAGCCAGAGCCGTACTTGAGGAGCTCGGGTTCGCGCTCGGCGCGTGCGCGCACGTCCTGGAAGCCGCGCTCGGTGCGGTGACGCACGGAAAGTACGTAGTTGCGGCCCGCGAACACGTGCACCTCGCCCGCGCGCAGGTCGTCGCCCTCGACCTCGATGGTGTTCATCACAACGAAGAGCGAGTCGCCGTACTCCTCGATCTTCGGGCGCTGGTGACCGTGGCGCGCGTCCTCGGCGGCGAGCGCATGCAGGTCGAACTCCTCCTGCATTTCGCTCATCTCCTCTTCGGTCGGGTCGCGCATCGCCACCCACACGAAGCAGCCGGGACGCGCGAGATAGCTGGAGATCTCGTGCTTCTCGATGTCGGCGAGCTTGCGGCCGTCCTGGTAGGCGACGCAATTGATCAGCATGGGACGGCATAATAAGCGTCCTTATGCCTGAAATCAGCCGACGCGCCGGAAGTCTCGGCACCGAAAACGCCTTCGTGGTGCTCGCCGAAGTGAACTCGCTCGCGCGCCAGGGGAAGGACATCGTCAGTTTCTGCATCGGCCAGCCGGATTTCCCCGCGCCGGACAACGTGCAGGAAGCAGCAATCCGCGCCATCAAGAGCGGAAAGCATGGCTACACGCCGTCGGCTGGAATCGATGAACTGCGCGAAGCCGCCGCGAAGTACCTCTCGAGCATGCGCGGCGGCCTGCCGATTCGCTCCGAAGACGTCGTCGTCGGCGCGGGCGCGAAGCCCTTTATTGCCTACGCCATCCTCTCGAGCACCGACTACGGCGTCGGCGATGAGGTCATCTATCCGAATCCCGGGTTCCCGATCTACGAGTCGCAGATCGCGGCGAACGGCGCGAAGCCCGTGCCGATCCATCTTCACGAGAGCCGCAGCTTCTCCTTCGATCCGGAGGAGCTGGCGCGCCTCATCACGAAGAAAACGAAGCTGCTCATCCTGAACTACCCGCATAACCCGACCGGCGGCTGTCTCACGCGCAAGGAGCTCGAGACGATCGCAGGCGTCCTCGAGAAGCATCCGCAGGTCTGGGTGTACGCCGACGAGATCTACTCGCGCCTTGTCTTCAACGGCGAGTTTTTCTCCATTGCGCAGGTGCCGGGCATGTACGAGCGCACCATCATCTCCGACGGCGCTTCCAAGACCTGGGCGATGACGGGATGGCGCATCGGCTTCACCTCCAACCCGAAGCTCGCGCCGGTGTTCACGCGGTGGATCACGAACACCGAGTCGTGCGCGTCGCAGATCAGCCAGTGGGCGGCGCTCGAGGCGGTAAGCGGCCCGCAGGAGGTGGCCACGGAGATGAGGAACAGCTTCCTCGCGCGGCGCGACCTCATCGTCCGGCTGCTGAACGAGGTGCCCGGGGTGAGCTGC
>JAICPQ010000187.1 GCA_025929745.1 Burkholderiales bacterium
CAGGTCAACGTCGAGGAGGGCCGGCACCTCTGGGCGATGGTGTACCTGCTGCACGCCTACTTCGGGCGCGACGGCCGCGAGGAAGCGGAAGAGCTGCTCGCTCGCCACTCGGGCGACGCCGACAAGCCGCGCATCCTCACCACCTTCAACGAGCCGATCTCCGACTGGCTGTCGTTCTACTGCTTTACCTATTTCACCGACCGCGACGGGAAGTATCAGCTGAAGAGCCTCGCCGAGAGCGCGTTCGATCCGCTCTCGCGCACCTGCCGCTTCATGCTCACCGAGGAGGCGCACCACATGTTCGTCGGCGAGACGGGCATCGGCCGCGTGGTGAAGCGCACGCTTGAGGTGATGAAGGAGCTCGGCACTGAGGACCCGGCCAGGGTTCGCGCCGCTGGCGCGGTCGACCTGCCCACGCTGCAGAAGTATCTGAACTTCTGGTGCTCAAGCTCGCTCGATTTGTTCGGCTCGGAGATTTCGTCCAATTCGGCCGCGAACTTCGCGCACGGCCTTAAAGGCCGCCCCGACGAGTCGCAGTACGAGGACCATGTCTTGAGGGAGAAAACCATGGCGCTGCTGACTCCGGAAGGCGAGCAGCAGGTGCCGATGCTGAACGCGCTGAACGAGGTGATGCGCGAGTCTTACCTCAAGGACTGCGAGATCGGCCTCAAGCGCTGGAACCGCCAGATCGAGCGCGCCGGCTTCCCTTTCCGCCTTACGCTGCCCTCCTCGCGCTTCCGCCGCTCCATTGGGGCATGGGCGGGCCAGCCGGTGGACCCGCAGGGAAAGATGCTTTCGAAGGAGGAATACGAAAAGCGCCTGCCGGACTGGATTCCGTCCGAGGCAGACAGGACATTCGTGCACTCGCTCCAGCAGAAGGTCGTCGCACCCGGCAAGATGGCGGCGTGGATCGCGCCGCCTGAGCGCGGAATCAACAACCTGCCCGTGGAGTACGAGTACGTCAAACTCCAGTAGCTTTCTCAACGAAATGCTCGAGGCCGAGCGCGCGGGCGCGAAAGCGCTCGTCGTCTTCATGGACGACTGGCCGCGCAACGGCCCCGAGTGGAAGGTGCTGCGCAGGATTCACGACGACGAAGCGCACAACTGCGCGCTCATCGGCAAGCTTCTTGAGAAAACCGGGACGCCTTACAGCCACGCCACCGGCAAGTTCTACGAGAAAGCGGTCGCGGTGAAAGGCGGCAAGGAACGCATCGCGTTCCTTGTGCGCGGGCTGAAATGGGCGGTCAAGCAATTCGAGGCTGCGCTCCCCACGCTCGACCGCGAGGCGCAGGACGCCTTCACCCGGATGCGGGATTCGCACCTGCGCAGCATCGCCGCCTGCGAGCGGCTGATCTAGGCGGCGTCGCGGCGCTGTCCGATGTAGGCGTCGGTGCCGACCATGCGGATCTCGCGCTGGGGTACCGGCGCCGAGATACCGCGCTGGCGGAAGGCCCCGAGAATCGCCTGCCGCACCTCGCCTCCTGCCGGGGCGTAGTCCGACACGGAGGTCCAGGCGCGCGCGCCGAGCACCACGCCGCCCGCCTCGAGCTTCACCACAGCCGCGAACGGCGCGGGCTCCTTCAGCACGCGCGCGTTGCCGCGCGTCGCCTCCACGGCAACTGCGAGCGCCGTGGCGATGTCAGTGTCGTTCGTCACCATGACGTCGATGGCAAGCTGGCGGATGCGGCCGTAGTTATGCAGGATCTCGCCGGCGATCTTGCGGTTCGGGATCACGACGCGCGAGCGGTCCACGTGGCCGAGCGTAGTGCTGAAGAGCTGGATCTCCAGAACCTCGCCTTCTTCGTTCGCGATCGAGATGTAGTCGCCGACGCGAAAGGGGCGCGAAAAGATGATCGTCAGGCCGGCGACCGCATTGCCGAGCACTCCTTGCATGGCGAGGGCGATACCGGCGCCAGCGATACCCAGTCCGGCGATGAGCGGCAAGAGCTCAACACCGAGGTTCTGCAACGCCATAATGACGAAAAGGCCGAACACAACGACGTAGGCCACGCGCCGAATCAGCGCGACGACCGGACGCTCGAGCTCGAAGCGGGCGAGCGCACGCTCAGCGCCCCGCGCGGCCCAGCGTCCCGCCACGACGCCGGCGATGAGCACGAGGACAGCGACCAGCAGCTTCGGGCCGAATCGAAAAGAGAGATCGATCGCCGTGCTCGTGATTTGATCCACAAAGCGCAGCTGCTCTTCCATGACCCCTCCCATTATTGACACGTGGTGATGCGCAATGATACAGCGCTCAGATGCGCTTCATCCTGCTCGCGCTGCTCGTGGCGTCGTCCCAACTCGGCCAGGCACAGCAATATCCCGCGAAGCCGCTGCGCATGCTCGTTGGCTACAGCGCGGGCGGAGGCGCCGACGCGCTCGCGCGCCTGATCGCCGCGAAGATGGCCGACGGCCTCGGCCAGCAGGTGCTGGTGGAGAATCGGCCGGGCGCGGGCGCGACCATCGCGGCCGCTGCGGTCGCCAGCTCGCCGGCGGACGGCTACACCATCTTCTTCGCCGACACGGCGCTCCTCATTGCGCCGGCGATCTACCAGAAGCTTAGCTTCGACTCGGTGAAGAGCTTCGCGCCGGTCTCGGGCGCGTGCACCACCCCGCTCGTCATCGCGGTCAATAACGAGGTGAAAGCGGCGAGCGTCGCCGAGCTGATCTCCACGCTGAAAGCCAACCCCGGCCGTCTCAGCTACGGCTCGCCGGGCATCGGTACCGTGCATCACCTCGCCATGGAAACGTTCAAGCGTCAGGCCGGCGTCGACATCGTGCATGTCCCGTACAAGGGCGCCTCCGCGATCATTCCGGACGTGATCTCCGGACAGCTGCAAATCGGCATCATCAGCGCGCCGCCCGCACTCGCACAGTCGAAGGCTGGACGCCTGCGTCCGATCGCGCTGACGAGCCCGGTGCGGGTGGCCGGTGCCGACTGGCCGGCGCTCGCCGATACGCTACCCGGCTTCGACGCATCGCCGCGCCTTTTCGTGCTCGCACCCGCCGGCACGCCAGCCGGCGTGGTCACGAAGCTCAACGAGACGCTGAAAACCGCGCTCGCTTCCAAGGATCTCCTCGACGCCTTCAGCGCCCAAGGCGCGTTCGCCGACTGGTCCACGCCGCAGGCGCTCGGCGTCCTCATGGCGCAGGAGTCGCTGCGCTGGGCGCAGGTCGCGAGAGACGCGGGTATCAAGGCGGAATGAACTTCGCGCCGCAGAAGGTCGAGATGCAAAGGCGTGCGGACGGCACGATACTCCTGCGTTCGCCCCAGAAGCTTGGCTCTTACGCGCGCTGCGTCACCGAATGGCTCGTGCAATGGTCCGACAAGGCGCCGGACCGAACCTTCCTTGCCGAACGCGTCGGTGAACGCTGGAAGAAGCTCAACTATCGCGAGACTTACGGCGCGGTGCGCCGCATCGCCCAGGCGCTGCTCGATCGGGGCCTGGGCCCCGAGCGACCGGTGGCGATCCTGTCGGACAACGGTCTCGACCATGCGCTGCTCGCCCTCGGCGCCATGCACGTGGGTATTCCGGTGGCGCCAGTGTCGCCCGCCTACTCGCTCATGTCGCAGGATTTCGGGAAACTGAAGTACATCTTCGAGCTCGTGCAGCCCGGGCTCGTGTTCGCCGCCGACGCGCAGAAGTTCGCGCCGGCGCTGGCGGCGGTGGGTGGGAAATCGACATCGGTCGCCGAGCTCCTCGAGACCAATCCCGGCTCGACGCAGGAGCGAGAGCATTCGAAGGTGCGGCCCGAGAGCGTCGCCAAAATCCTCTTCACTTCGGGCTCGACCGGCATGCCGAAAGGCGTAGTCAATACGCACCGCATGCTGTGCGCGAACCAGCAGATGCTCGCGCAGGCCTGGCCGCTCGTCGAAGCGCGCCCGCCCGTGGTGGTCGACTGGCTGCCCTGGAACCACACCTTCGGCGGCAATCACAACTTCAATCTCGTGCTGCGAAACGGCGGCACGATGTACGTGGACGCGGGCAAGCCCGTCCCGGGCCTCGTGGACATCACGGCGCGCAATCTGAAAGAAGTCGCGCCGACCATGTATTTCAACGTGCCGCGCGGCTACGACCTGCTGCTGCCGTTCCTCGAGAAAGACGCCGAGCTGCGCCGCAATTTCTTCCGCGATCTCGACGTCCTGTTCTACGCCGCTGCGGCGTTGCCACAGAACCTCTGGGACAAGCTGCAGAAGGTGGCCAAGGCGGAAGGCCGATCGCCCGCGATGCTCTCGGCCTGGGGCTCTACGGAAACCGCGCCGCTCGCCACTTCCGTCCATTTCCCGATGGAGCGCGCGGGGGTGATCGGCCTGCCGGTTGCGGAGTGCGAGCTCAAGCTCGTACCGGCGGCGGGCAAACTCGAAGTGCGCGTGCGCGGGCCGAACGTCACGCCGGGCTATTACAAGCGCCCCGACCTCACGAAGCTCGCTTTCGACGAGGAAGGCTTCTATCGCATTGGCGATGCGGTGAGGCTCGCCGATGCAGCCGATCCGGCAAAAGGAATCGTGTTTGACGGACGCGTGGCCGAGGACTTCAAGCTTTCCACCGGCACCTGGGTGCATGTTGGCGCGGTGCGCGTGAAGCTCATCGCCGCAGCGGACCCGCTCATCCAGGACGCGGTGATCACCGGCCACGACCGCTCGGAGATCGGCGCGCTCGTTTTCCTGAGCCCCGGGACGAAGGACATGTCGCTCGTCGCGTTGCGCGATCGGCTCGCCGCCGTCCTGCGAAAGCTCGCGGACGAAGGCGGAAGTTCGATGGCGCCGCGCCGACTTCTCCTGATGACGGAGCCGCCATCGATCGACGCCAACGAGATCACCGACAAGGGCTACATGAACCAGCGCGCCGTGCTTGAGCGGCGTGCGGCGCTGGTGGAAAAGCTCTACTCCGACAGTCCCGACGTCATCACTTCTTGACGCCGAGCCAGGCGATGGCGCCGACCGTGATCAGCGCGCCGAGGAGCTGCGTCGCCGTGATGGTGTGGCCGAGGAAGATCCACGTGAGTGCGATCAGCGCGATCGGCTCGAAGTTGAGCGCACCGGTGCTCGTCGACGGCACCCTCGGCAGCACGTAGAAGAGCGACATCATCGCAATGCAGTAGAACACCGCAAGGAGCACGAGCCCGGTCCAGCCCGCGCCGTCGCGAGGCGCGGCTTGCGCGCCCGCCGCGCTCGCCACGACCACGACGAGAACCGCGGTAACGGCGGTCATCGCGAAGGTGCGCAGCCGACCGTCGAGCGACTTGAGCGCGTTGGCGTTGAGGTAGTACACCACCGTCATGCTCAGGCCGCTCAGGAACGCCCACGCCACGCCAGCGGCCATGCTGTCGCCGGTTCGCACGTTGAGCGCAGCCGCGAGACCGACGAGCGCGAGCGCCATCGGCGCGAGCGCGCTCCAGCGCGG
>JAICPQ010000103.1 GCA_025929745.1 Burkholderiales bacterium
CGAGCGTAAGCGAAGCGAGCTTCGCGTATTGTCCTTCCGAGTACACCAAGGGCTTGCCCTTCTTGCCGAGGAGGACCTGCTCGACCTGACCGAGGAAAATGGTGTGAGTGCCGTGCGCGACGCTCTTCACTACGCGGCAGTCGAACGACACGAGCGCGTCGATGAGCACCGGTGAGCCGGTGGCGAGGCGCGTCCAGTCGCGCGACTTGAAGCGCGACTCGCCGCTCTGCGCGCCGCTGAACGCAGTGGAGAGGTCCCAGTCCTCGGCGCGCAGCACGTTCACGCTGAACGCCTTGCTCTTCGCGATCGCGCCGTGCGTGGCGGCGAGCTTGTTGACGCACACGAGCACGGTTGGCGGATCGGCCGTGGCCGAGCACACCGCGGTCGCGGTCATGCCGTAGCGGTGCCCGGCGTTGGTGCTGGCGATGATGTTGACCGCGCCGGCGAGCGTGCGCATGCCTGCCTTGAATTGCTCAACGTCGACAGGTTTCGACTCCATGAGACGATTGTAACCATGGAGACGAATTTTCTCGGACAGGCGCTCATCTATCTCGCGGCCGGCGTGCTCGCCGTTCCGCTCTTCAAACGCTTCGGTCTCGGCTCGGTGCTCGGCTATCTCGCCGCCGGCATGGTGATCGGTCCGTGGGGATTGCGCCTGATCGGCCATCCGGAGACGGTGCTGCACTTCGCCGAGTTCGGCGTGGTGCTCCTCCTTTTCCTCATCGGCCTGGAGCTCGAGCCCGGCCGGCTCTGGGCGATGCGCCGCCCGATTCTTGGCATGGGAAGCGTGCAGGTCGTCGCCACCACCGCGGCGATCGGCGCTATCGCCTGGCTGCTCGGCGCCACGCCGGCCGCGGCGTTCGTCATCGGCGCCGCGGCCGCCATGTCCTCCACCGCGATAGCGCTCGCATCGCTGCAGGAGAAGAATCTGCTCGTCACGCCCGGCGGGCAGGCGAGCTTCTCGGTGCTCCTCTTCCAGGATCTCGCGGTGATTCCGCTCCTTCTCACGGTGGGACTGCTGAGCGAGGGCAAGGCCGCGCTCGAGTGGCAGGCCATCCTCACCGGCGTCGGATTGATCCTCGCCATCATCGCGGGCGGCCGCTTTCTGCTGCGTCCGGCGCTGCGCTTCATCGCGACGACGCGCTTGCGCGAAGTGTTCGTCGCCGCAGCGCTCCTGCTCGTGATCGGCATCGCGCTCCTTATGGAAGCGGCCGGACTTTCCATGGCGCTCGGCGCCTTCCTTGCCGGCGTCGTGCTCGCCGATAGCGAGTATCGCGAGGAGCTCGAGATCGACATCGAGCCGTTCAAAGGTCTGCTGCTCGGTCTTTTCTTCATCGCCATCGGCATGTCGGTCGATCTCGGGCTCTTCGTGCGCTCGCCGCTCACCGTGCTGGGCGTCGCCTTCGGCTTCGTGCTTCTCAAAGCAGCGATTCTCTTCCCGGTCGCGAACCTCTTTGGCTACTGCGGACGCGCGGACGCTGGGCTCTTCGCACTCGCGCTTTCCCAGGTCGGCGAGTTCGCCTTCGTGCTGTTCGCCGCCGCGGGCTCGGTGCTGCCGCCGACGACGCTGACGCTGCTCAACGCCGCAGTCGCCGTGTCGATGCTCACCACGCCGCTTCTGCTTCTCCTCTACGAAAAGCTCTTCACGCGCAGCGCCGCGGTCGAGGTCCCCAGCGTGGTCGACGACGGAAACCCGGTGATCATCGCCGGCTTCGGGCGCTTCGGACAGGTGGTGTCGCGCGTGCTGAACGGCCTGCGCGTGAGCGCGACGCTCATCGATCACGATCCCAACCAGGTGGAGCTCGTGCGCCGCTTCGGTAGTCCCGCGTACTACGGCGATGCGTCGCGCATCGACGTCCTCGAGCGCGCGGGCATTTCGCGCGCGCGGCTCCTCGTCGTGGCGATTGACGACGCGGAAGCCGCGCTGCGCACGGTGAAACAGGTGCGCAGGCGCTATCCACTGCTGCCGATCATCGTGCGCGCCCATAGCCGGAGCGATGCTTACGAGTACATGGACATCGGCGTGCCCGCGGTGCGCGAGATGTTCGGCTCGGCGCTTGACGCCGCCGAACTCGCGCTGCGCTCGCTCGGCCACGGCCCGGTGGCCGCGCGCCGCGCCATCACGCAGTTCCGTCGCCACGACGAGGAGCTAATGGAGCTGCAGGCGCCGCACCGCGGCGAGGTGAAGCAGCTCATCGCGTTGAACCAGCAGGGCCGGCGCGATCTCGAGAAGCTCCTAACGGCGGAGATTCACGAGCGCAATCCCCGTCGCGATGAGGAGCGCCGCGAGCGCGAAGTGGGCGCTGAGCGGCTCTGACAGGAAAGCCACGCCGAACACCATGCCGAAGAGGGGCGTGAGAAACGAAAGCACCGAGAGCCGCGCGGCGTAGTAGCGCGTGAGCAGCCAGAACCAGGCGAGGTAGCTGGCGAAGGCGACGAGCACCGCCTGGTACGCAAGGCTCGCGAGAACCACCGCATTGATGTTGCGAATGCCGGGTTCGTTCATCGCGAACGAAGCGAACGGCAACACGGCGGCGGACACGGCGAGTTGATAGAAAAGGGTCTTCGTCGCCGTGGCGCGCGCAAGGTTTGTCGCGCGGATGAGAACGGTGGTTGCGGCCCAGAGCAGCGCGGCGGCGAAGCCGCACAGGTCACCCACCCAGGTATGGAGCCCGGAATAGAAACCTTCCGAAAAAGCGAGCACCAGGCCGCCGAAAGCGACGAGCACGCCGACCCATTGCAGGGCGCGCAGGCGCTCGCCCGGCACGAAAAGGTGCAGGCCCACCGCGGTGAGCGGCGGGGCGAGATAGACGAATACCGACATGCGCGAGGCGTTGGTGTAGGCGAGCCCGCCATAGATCAGGACGAACTCGAACGCGAAGAGAAGACCGGCGCCGATTCCGGCGGCGAGCGTGCCATCGCGGCCAAAAAGCGCAATACGGTGCGCGCGCGCCCAGAAAAGGAGCAAGACCGTCGCTATGATAGAGCGCAGCGCCGCCTGCATGACGTGCGAAACATCCGCCGCGATCCACTTGATCGTCACCTGCTGGAAGCCCCAGAGCGCGGTCAGAAGCAACATGACCGCAATCGCTGCTGCGTCGAGCGCGCGCCGCTCTTGACTCATCGCGTCGATTTTGGCGTAACATGCTTCGATGCCGCGCCGGAAGAAGAGCGAAGTTTCGCAGCCTCCTATCGAGGAGCCGATCGAGGAGCAGCCGATGGAGGGTCGCGTGGTAAAGCGGCCGGACGGCTACTACTGGGAGGCGAAAGGCGTCGAAGCCCGAGGCCCGTTCGCCACGCGCGCGGAAGCCGAGGCCGATCTCCTCGCCGGCGGCGCCAACACACCGGAATTCGACGGCGAGGATTCGCTACAGGATGCGGAATCGGAAATCGGCATCTCGAACTGGATCGATCCCGACACGGGCGGTCCGGCCGAGGACAACGTCCCGCACATCGAAGACCACTAAATTCAGCTAGCGGCGCTCGGCGCCGGTCTGCGCGAGCAGAACGTTGAGCGCGTCGGGGTCCACCGGTTTGACCAGATGATGGTCGAAGCCCGCTTCGATCGCGCGCCTGCGATCGGCTTCCTGTCCCCACCCGGTGAGCGCGACGATGGTGACCTCACGCCCGTGCTGTTTGCGCATTTCGCGCGCAACGGTGTAGCCGTCGGTCCCAGGCATGCCGATGTCGAGGACCGCGACGCGCGGGCGAAACTCGCGTCCGATCTGCATCGCCGACACGCCGTCGTACGCGACACGCACATCGTGGCCGTAAAGAACCAGGACGCGCTGCAGCGAATCGGCGGCGTCGCGATTGTCGTCGGCGACGAGCACGCGCACTGGACCGGACTTGATTGCCGCGTACGCGGGCCTGCGCACGTCCTGGACCGATCCACTGGCGAGCGGCAGGCGCAGGACGAACTCGCAGCCGCGCCCGGGTCCGGCGCTGCGCGCCTCGATGCGCCCGCGGTGGAGCTGGATTACGCCGTAAACCAGCCGCAGGCCCACGCCGGCGCCTTCGCCGAAGATGCGCCGTGCCGCGTTCGGCTCCAGCCCGCCGCCGCTATCTTCGACCGACACCACCACTTCGCCGCCTTCCACCGCGGCGCTCAAAGTGATCGTGCCCTGCGGCGGCGTGTGCTTCGCGGCGTTCTTGAGGAGCGTGGCGAGCGCCTGCGCCAGGCGCGCAGCATCGGCGTCGAGTAGCGCGCGCTCGCTCGGCAGCAGCACCGAGAGGTGGTGTCCGCCCGCGTTCACGTGCGGCCGACTCGATTCGAGCGCCATGTCGACCACGGTTTCGAGCGCGACCCGCTCCTTCTTCAGTGCGAGATTGCCGCGCGCGATTCGCTCGATGTCGAGGAGATCGCCGATCAGGCGCGACAGATGATCGATCTGACGCTCGATCACGCCCTGGCTCCACGCCACTTCGGGATCCTGCGAGCCCTTGCGCGCGAGGATCGCCACGGCGTTGCGAATCGGCGCGAGCGGATTGCGCAGCTCGTGCGCGAGCGCGGCGAGGAACTCGTCCTTCTTTTGATATTCGGCCTTCAGCGCCTGCTCGGCCACCTTGCGGTCATGGATGTCGGTACCGATCGCCACCCAGCCGTCCGCGGTCGGTGTATACATCCAGCTCACCCAACGCTCGCCGAGGCCTGGAAATTGCGCCAGGCGCTCGTAGCGCACGCGTTCGCCTTTGAGTACGCGCGCGATGTAAGGCTCGATCTCGCGCATGGCATCGCGGCCGATCATCTCGACGAGACTGCGGCCCACGATCTGCGAAGGTGAGCGCCCGACCCAGCTCGCGTAGCAGGCGTTCACCCACAGAAAGGTCTGATTGCGCGCGCAGCGCACCGCTGCCGCGGGCAACGCATCGGTGACGAACTGGAGCTCCCTGTCTGCAGTCATCGGCGCGTAATGCTAATGGCGTCGGGGGGGCGCGCGCCATATCGCTCTTTCCACTACATCAGGCTGCTTTGAGAAGTTCCTTGCGAAGACTCGCGCCCTGGCGCAAAAGCTCGTGCTGAACATCCTTGACGGCAAGCTGGCGCGGACGCGCACCGCATCGCGCGGCGAGCGCCGCCGTGACGCCGGCGGCCTGCCCGGTCGCCATCACGATCGGCATCACGCGATAGGAGGAGTGCGCCTCGTGCGTTCCCGAGATGCAGCGGCCCGCCACCACCAGGCCTTCCGCGTTCCTCGGCATGAGCGAACGCAGCGGAATGTCGTAGGCCTCGCCCGGCGGCAGGCGCTTGAGAATCGTCCCGGTGCCGGTCGGGTTGTGAATATCGACCGGATAAGCGCCGCGCGCGATGGCGTCGTCGAACTTGCGCGCGGAGAGCACGTCATCGGCGGTGAGCTGATAATCGCCGACGATGCGCCGTGTTTCGCGCACGCCGACGTTCACGCCGCTCTGCATGACGTAGGATTTCTCGAAGCCCGGCACGTAGCGGCGCAGGAACTCCGCGATCTGGCGCATCTGGCGCCGGCTCATCCATTCCGCGTACGAAAGATCCCACACGTCGGTGCCGAGCACGCGCGTCACGCGCGTGCTGTTCACGCTCACCTCGCCTTCGTGCGGCGTGGCGAAGAAAAGGATGTCCTCGCGCGGGAGCTTGAGCTCGCCGGCTTCGGTCGCCTTGCGCACCAGGTCCCAGAGTCCGTGCACGCCGCGCCACTGCGCCGGGTTGTCCTTCACGTACTGCTCGAACGCCGCGCGGTGAAATTCCGCCATGCGAAACATGAGCGTCATCGGCTGGACCAGGCCGTCGATGCGGCCGACTTCGGTGGGCGTTCCGGCCTGCACCGCGACGTCGGCATCACCGGTGCAATCCACCGTCACCTTCGCGCGGATCGCAAGCGGACCGGACTTCGTCTCGAACACCACGCCTTCGACCTTGTTGTCGCCGAGGATGCCGCTCGCAAAGGCGTGGAACAGAAGCTGCACGCCCGCTTCGTCGAGAAGGTCGAGCGCGACGAGCTTGAACCATTCAGGATCGAACGGCACGACATAGCCGGTGGCGAGCGTGGGCGGGATTGCCCCGCCCACGCCGACCAGCCGCGTGAGGAGCGTCGCAAGCACGCCGCCAACCACGGCTTCGCCCGGACCATGATCGGTCGGCAGCAGCGTGGTCGCGCCGCGGCGTTCCTTAGTGGGCATTTGCGTATGGAAGGACATGAGCGGCATGACGAGTGCCGCGGTGGCATTGCCGCCAAGAAAGCCGTAGCGCTCGGCGAGAATCACGCGCGCGCCGGCCTGCACGGCGCCGAGCGCCGCGCCCAGGCCGGCCGGGCCGCCACCGACCACCAGCACGTCCGTATCGCCCGCGAGCACTGCCTGGCGCGGCGGCAGCTCGACGGTCGGCGCGTCGTCAGGCCGCTTTAGGGTGGGCATTGCGCTTCTGTCCGGTCAGCGTCTCGAGCAGGAGGCGATGCGTGTCGCGCGCCCGCTCCTGCAACGCAGGCAGCTTCTCGGCGATGCGCGCGGGCATCGAGCGACGGCGGTCCCAGGAGTCGTCCAGATAGGCGATGAGGCGCCCGGCGTTCACGAGTTGAAGCGGCGGCGCGGGCAGACCGAGCGCGTCGAGGAAGCCGCTCACCTTGCCGGCATACGGTAGCGCGATGAAGGGCGTGCCCTGGATCGCGGCGAAGATGAGGAAATGCAGTCGCATGCCGAGCGCGAAGTCGAACTTGCCCATCAAAGAGAGGATCTGGCCCGAGGTGTATTCGCCCTTGAGCACCGTGGCGCGCTGCGCGCGCAGCATCTTCGCGATGACGGCGTGACTGTGCTGCGTGTCGAGCACCGAGCGCTCCATCGGCACGAACACGATGTCGGCGTCATAGCGGTCGACCATGAAATCCGCGGCGTTCGCGAGGAGCGCGTGGTAGACCTTCTCGTCGAGGTCGGGGGCGGCGACGCCCGGCTCCCGCACCGACATGCCGATCAGGCGCCGGCGGCCTTCGAGACCCTCGCGCTTCAGCAGGCCGCGCGGCAGAGGCTCGGGCTTCATGAGGAGCGCGGGGTCCGCGGTCACGATTACATCCCGGTGCAGCCCTGCTTCCTCGAGCACGCGATGCGCGCTTTTCTCGCGCACCGTGACCACGTCGGCGTCCGTCAGGTTTTCGCGCACCGCGGCCTGCGCGGCCGCGTGGGTGAGCGGCCCGGCGCCGATGGCGTAGACGAAGACCGGGACGCGCTTCTCGTGCGCGATCTGGACCTCGCGCAGATACGTGCGCGCATCGGCGTCGTAAAGGATACCGCCGCCGCCCAGGATAAGGAGATCCAGCCGCTCGACCTCGGGCAAGACCTCGGCGCGCGAGAGGTTGCGTACCTGCACCGCGCGCTCGACGCCGTGCCGGCGCTTGGTGTCCTCGGCATCGCGCGAGAACACCGTGAGCTCTAGCCGAGGCAGGTCCTTCCGCAGCTGCGTGATGATGGACTGGAGAATGGCCTCGTCGCCGAGGTTCAGGCCTCCGTACGAGCCGGTAATACCGACTCGGTAAACGTCCTTGCCGGTGGGCATGTCGCGCCATACATGCAAAAAGGGTTCCCGCTAGGCAATCCAACCGGCTCAGGCGGAATGGACGTTGCGCCGCGTTGTTCACCGCAGGTACCCTCACGATAAGAAACCATGCCTAGACTTTTCGCCTTCGCGCTCGCCGCCCTGCTGGGCGGCACCGCAGCTTTCGCGCAGAACCCCTCGGAACCCTACGTCGGCCAGCCCGGCAAGGACGTGGTCTGGGTGCCCACCCCCCACACCCTGACCGAGAAGATGCTCGACATGGCCAAGGTGACCTCCAAGGACTTCGTCATGGACTTGGGGTCGGGCGACGGGCGCAACGTGATCGCCGCGGCGAAGCGCGGCGCGCGCGCCCTCGGCGTCGAGTACGAAGCGCAACTCGTCCAAATCTCCCGCAAGAACGCCCAGGCCGCCGGCGTGGGCGACAAGGCCCAGTTCGTCCAGGGCGATATGTTCGAGGCCGACATCTCGCAGGCGACCGTTCTCGCCCTCTTCCTGCTTCCGGACAACTTGCGGCGTCTCAAGCCCAAATTCGAAAAGCTCAAGCCCGGTACGCGCATCGTGACCAACGGCTTCGAGATCGACGGCTGGGAAGCGAAGGAAATCGCGCGTATCGACAAGGACTGCGGCGGCTGGTGCACCGCCTACCTCTACATCCTCCCGGCGAGGGCTAAGGAGTAATCTCGAGCACCGCGTTGCGGGGCTTCTCGCCCTGCAGCACGCGCACCACTTCCTCCGCAGCGCCCCACTCACCGCGCGCTTGCGCTTCGCGCGTCGAGCCGCCGATGTGCGGTGTGAACAGCACGTTGTCCAGCTTGAGCAGGGGATGGTCCTTCGTCGGAGGTTCCGTTTCGAGGACGTCGATCGCCGCTCCGGCGATGCGCTTCTCGCTTAGACAACGTAACAGCGCAGCCTCTTCCACGACTCCACCCCGCGCAAGATTCACCAGATACGCGGTCTGCTTCATCAGTGCGAGCTGACGCTCGCCGATGAGGTGGCGCGTCTCCTTGTTGAGCGGGCAATGCAGCGTGACGAAGTCCGAGCCTTTGAAAAGCTCCTCGAGCCCGACCCAGCGTCCGCCGAGGGCGGTGACATGCGACGCGGGTATATAGGGGTCGCAGACAAGGAGCGCCATCTCGAAGGCGCGCGCACGGAGCGCGACGCGCGTGCCGATGTTTCCCATTCCGACGATGCCGAGCGTCTTGCCGGCGAGCTCGGCGCCGATGAAACGGAGGTAATCGCTCCAGCGGTTCGTTTTCACCGCCGCATCGGCTGCTACGCTGTGACGCGCGATCGCGATCATCTGGCCGAACGTGAGCTCGGCGACCGCGGCTGCGTTCGAGCCGGGCATGTTCGTGACCCAGACCTTGTGCTCACGCGCCGCG
>JAICPQ010000131.1 GCA_025929745.1 Burkholderiales bacterium
GCATCGCGATCACGCTTCTGCCCTCCCTGTACAGCTGGTCGGGCTTCGGCGAAAAGCCGCTCCTGCCGCGTCAGCGCCGCTTTTCTTCCACTGTCGGCGACATCGCGAAGAGCGTGGCCGCGCTTCAACCGGAGCTCTCCGCCGACGTCCGGGTCGGGGTTGCACCGCATTCGTTGCGGGCCGTGGATCCCGCCGCGCTCAAGGAGGTCGTTCGAATTGCCGACGGGCCCATCCATATTCATGCTGCGGAGCAGACGAAGGAAGTTGATGAGTGCAAAGCGGCGTTGGGCAAGCGGCCGGTCGAGTGGCTGCTGTCGCAAATGCCGGTCGACGAACGCTGGTGCATCGTGCACGCGACTCACATGACCGATGAAGAGACGCGCGCGCTGGCCGCGAGCGGCGCGGTCGCGGGGCTTTGCCCGACCACAGAGGGCAATCTCGGCGACGGCATTTTTCCGCTCGCCGAATACCGAGCCTCCGGCGGGCGCTATGGAATCGGCGGCGACAGCCACGTGTCGCGCGATCCGGCCGAGGAGTTGCGCCTGCTCGAATACTTCCAACGCGTCAGCGCGCGCAAGAGAAACATCGTCACCACGGAACGTTCGCCGGGCGTAGGCACCACGCTATGGAGTGAAGCGGCCGCGGGTGGGGCGCAGGCCGTGGGACGACGCATGGGCGCCATCGCGGCTGGCATGCGCGCCGACCTTGTCGTGCTCGATGCGCAGCACGTCGATCTCGAAGGACGCCATGGAGATGCGTTGGCCAATGCGCTGGTGTTTTCCGGTGGCAGCGGTTTCGTGCGCGACGTGATGGTCGCGGGCCGCTGGGTCGTGCGGAGCAAACGCCATTCCAAGGCTCGCCAGGCGCGCGCAACGTACAAGCGGACCCTGAAAGATCTCCTCGCCTGAAGAGGAGTCCGCCCCCTTTTTCAGAAAAAGGGTCCTGCCCCCTTTTTATTGGCTCAGTTCGCTGCGGTTGCGGAAATGCTCGAGCGCCTCGGGGTTGGCGAGCGCTTCGATGTTCTTCACCTGCCTGCCGTGCACGACGTCGCGCACGGCGAGCTCGACGATCTTGCCGCTTTTCGTGCGCGGGATATCGGCGACTTGCAGGATCTTGGCGGGGACATGGCGCGGCGTGGTGTTGTCGCGGATTCTTTTCTTGATTTGAGAGGACAAGCTTTCGTCGAGCGTGAGCCCGTCCTTGAGCTTCACGAAGAGCACGACGCGCACATCGCCTTCCCAATCCTGGCCGATGACGAGCGACTCGACGATCTGGTCCAGGCTCTCGACCTGCCGGTAGATCTCCGCGGTGCCGATACGCCCGCCGCCGGGGTTGAGCACCGCGTCGGAGCGGCCGTAGATGATGAAGCCGCCATGCTCGGTTTCCTCGCACCAGTCGCCGTGGCGCCAGACGTTCGGGAATTTCTCGAAGTAGGCGGCGCGGTACTTGGCGCCGTCGGGGTCGTTCCAGAATCCGACCGGCATCGACGGGAAAGGCTTGGTGCAAACGAGTTCGCCCTTTTCTCCCCTGAGCGACTTGCCGTTCTCGTCGAAGACCTCGACCGCCATACCGAGCCCCTTGGCCTGGATCTCACCACGCCACACCGGCCCTATCGGATTGCCGAGGACGAAGCACGACACGATGTCGGTGCCGCCAGAGATCGACGAGAGGCAGACGTCGTCCTTGACGTTGGCGTAGATGTAATCGAAGCCTTCCGGAACGAGCGGCGACCCGGTTGAGAGGATGGTGCGCAGCTCGTCCAGGCGATGCGTTTCCTTGGGCTTGAGGGCCGCTTTGCCGAGCGCATCGATGAACTTCGCCGAGGTGCCGAAATGCGTGACGCCCTCGGCTTCGGCGAGATCGAACAGAACCTTGCCGCGGCCGACGAACGGGGAGCCGTCGTACAGGATAAGCGTCGCTCCGGAAGCAAGGCCGGAGACGAGCCAGTTCCACATCATCCAGCCGAGCGTGGTGAAGTAGAAGAGCCGGTCGCTCGGCTTGACGTCGCTCTGCAGGCGATGCTCCTTCAGGTGCTGCAGGAGCGAGCCGCCGGTTCCGTGCACGATGCACTTCGGTACGCCGGTCGTACCCGAGGAGTAAAGGATGTAGAGCGGGTGGTTGAACTCGACCCGCTCGAAGCGGATCTCGGCCGGGTCGAAGGGGTCGAGGAAGTCGAAGAGCGAGGTGCCGGCGCTCACCGGCGCGCCGAGATAGTCGACGACCACGCACTCCTCGACGCTCGGCAGCCTCTCCAGGACCTGGCTCGCCTTCTCCTGCGAGTCGAACTCCTTGCCTCCGTAGATGTAGCCGTCGGCGCAGAAAAGGATTTTGGGCTCGATCTGCCCGAAGCGGTCGAGCACGCCCTGCACGCCGAAGTCGGGTGAGCAGCTCGACCAGACCGCGCCGAGGCTCGCGGTCGCGAGGAGCGCGGCGGTCGCTTCGGGTACGTTCGGCAGGTAGCCCGCGACCCGGTCGCCCTTCTTCACGCCGGCGTCGGCGAGAGCTTGAGCGATCCGCGACACGAGATCGTAAAGCTGGCGCTTCGAGAGGCGACGCTTCACGCGGTCCTCGCCCCAGAACGTGATCGCCGGGGCTGCGTCGCGCTCGCGCAGCAGGTTCTCCGCATAGTTGAGGCGCGCGTCGGGGAACCAGCGTGCGCCCGGCATGCGGTCGGCGTCGATGAGGCGCCGATCGCCCATCTCGCCGCGCACCTCGGCGAAGCGCCACACCAGCTCCCAGAAATCCGCGCTCCGCTCGATCGACCAGCGGTGCAGCTCTTCATAGCTCGTTTTGCCTGCGAGCCTCATGAAGCGCGCGAGCTCACTGGCTTGCGCGCGCTCGCGGCTTGGCGTCCAGAGCGGCTTCATTGCATCAGGGTACGAATGTGGTCCGGGATGCGCAAAGGCTTCTGGTCGGGTCCCACGAACACCACCGTGGCCGCGCCGTCGGCGTACAGCTCATCGGCGATGTTGAGCTCGTAGAACGTCGGCACGCTCGAGCCGCCCGGCGCGCCGGCGAACACCTTGACCTCGACGGTCCCCGGGTAGTTAATCGGGCGCCGGAAGTTGCACGACGCGTTCACGATCACGATGCCGATTTCGCCCCAGGCGTCGGCGCGCGGTACGAGCGACTCGAACCACGAGATGCGCGCCTGTTCCATGTAGCGGAAGTACACCGTGTTGTTGACGTGCCCCATCGCGTCCATGTCGCCCCAGCGAATGTCGATGCGCTCGGTGTGCACCAGCTTTTTTTCACTCATAAAACCAACAAATTATAATTGCGCGCATGTCGCGCGAATCGATGGAGTATGACGTCGTCATTGTCGGCGGCGGTCCTGCGGGACTGGCGGCGGCGATTCGGCTCAAGCAGCGCGACGCGAATCGCTCGGTGTGTGTACTGGAGAAGGGCTCCGAGATCGGCGCGCACATTCTTTCCGGCGCGGTCATGGACCCGCGCGCGCTTGGCGAGCTCATTCCCGACTGGAAGCAAAAAGGCGCGCCGCTCAATACGCCGGTCGCGCGCGATCGATTTCTCTTCCTCACCGAGCGCGGCAAGCTGGAAGTGCCCTCCTTCGCGCTGCCCGCGTGCTTCAAGAACCACGGCAATTACGTAGTGAGCCTGGGTAACGTGTGCCGCTGGCTCGGCAAGCAGGCGGAAGCGCTCGGCGTTGAAATCTTTCCCGGGTTCGCCGCGGCGGAGGTGCTCTGGGAAGGAGAGGCCGTAAAAGGCGTGGCGACCGGCGAGCTCGGCGTGAATCGCAAAGGCGAGAAGACCGACGCCTACCAGGCGGGCATGGAGCTGCACGCGAAGTACACCTTTTTCGCCGAAGGGTGCCGCGGTCACCTTGGCCTTCAGCTCGAGGCCGAGCTCGGCCTGCGCGGGGGCGCCGATCCTCAGGTCTACGGCATCGGGCTGAAGGAGCTCTGGGAAGTGAAGGCCGAGCGCCACGAGCCCGGCCTCGTCATGCACACCGCCGGCTGGCCGCTCGACGCCGATACGTACGGCGGCTCGTTCCTCTATCACATGGAGGACCGATTGGTGGCGGTCGGCTTTGTCGTCGGGCTGGGCTACGCCAATCCGTACCTCTCGCCATACGAAGAGTTCCAGCGCTTTAAAACCCACCCGGAGGTGCGGCGCACGTTCGAAGGCGGGAAACGGGTGAGCTATGGCGCGCGCGCCATTACGTCCGGAGGACTGCAGTCGCTGCCGCGGCTCGTGTTCCCAGGCGGCGCGCTGATCGGCGACGAAGCCGGCTTTTTGAACGCTTCACGCATCAAGGGCAGCCACTGCGCCATCAAGTCCGCCATGCTGGCCGCCGAGGCCGCGCACGACGCGGTCGCTTCTGGGCGCTCGCGGGACGAGCTCACGGCATATCCGGATTCCTTCCGCGCGAGTTGGCTCCATGACGAGCTCTATCGCGCGCGCAACTTCAAGCCGTGGATGGCGAAGGGCCTGTACACCGGCACGCTCATGTTCGGCGTCGACCAGGTGCTGTTCCGTGGCAAAGCGCCCTGGACGTTGCGCCACAAACACGCCGACCATGAAACGCTGAAACCGAAGGACGAGGCGACGCCCATTCAGTACCCGAAACCCGACGGCGTCCTGACCTTCGACCGGCTCTCGTCGGTGTTCATCTCGAACACCAACCATAACGAGGACCAGCCGGTTCATCTCCGGCTAAAAGACGCGCAGAAGCCGCTCTACAACCTCGAGCGCTATGCAGGGCCCGAGCAGCGCTACTGCCCTGCCGGCGTGTACGAATTCGTGGAGCAGAAACTGCAGATCAACGCGCAGAACTGCGTGCACTGCAAGACCTGCGACATCAAGGATCCGCTGCAGAACATCGTCTGGGTCGCGCCGGAGGGCGGCGGCGGCCCGAACTACCCGGGCATGTAGCTTCGCCTAGTGCAGGACGCGGGCGAAGGTGCGCCCGCGCAGGATGTCGTCGGCGTCGGGGTCTTCCGCGACCACTTCGGCGAGCGCGGCGACGATCTCACGAAACATCACGTCGAACTGGTCATCGCTCAACGTCGAGCTGACGCCGATGTCGCCGATGAAGAGCTCGTAGTCGGTGCCGGTGCGCGGACAGTTGTCGGGCACATCGTGCGCGCTACGCACAGAGAAGCCGGCGAGCGCCGGATGGCGTTCGAAGAGGCCTTCGATGGGAGCGGGAATGGTTTCGGTCATGATCAATGCAGGACGTGCAGCTCGCGCAGCAGCACCCGCGGGTCGACCGGCTTCACCAGGTGCTCGTCGAAGCCGGCGGCGAGCGCTTTAAGGCGATCGCGCTGTTCTCCATGGCCCGTTACGGCGATAAGACGCGCGTCACGCGTGTGGCCGCTCTGGCGAAGCACGCTGCCGACCACGTAGCCGTCGAAATCAGGCAGGCCGATGTCGCAGAGCACGATATGCGGCTCGAGCCGGCGCGCCGCCTCGATACCCTGCTGGCTCGTATGCGCGACCACGACGGTGTAGCCGTATTGCACGAGCAGCATGCGCAGCGACTCCGCGGTATCGCGGTCGTCCTCGACCACAAGAATAGTCTCCATCGCGAGCTCATGATGCGAGCGCGAGGCGCGCTCGGCTATCGCGCGATGCGGGCGCGTGACGTCGAAGTCTCCGGAATTCGCGGAGGCTCTTTCGCGACGGGCATTTCCTTTCAGGTAAGGCTGAAGGCGCGCGATTGCAAAATCGCGTTGTCAACGCTCCGCTACAGCGCTTGTACAGCGTCGGTCGGCCATCTTTACTGCAATAGGTGTGCAAGTTCGGGGGCGCGCTCGCACTTTGCAGAAAGGCCTCCCATGCGACGGCTCTGCATACTGATCGCGGACGAAAGCGTCGACGCGGCCGATGCGCTCGGTACGCTGTGCGAGGGCTTCGGCCATGAAGTGGATTTCGCCTACGAGGGCGCGTTCGCCTTGGAGGCGGCGCGCCAGCTCGTGCCTGACGTCATCTTCCTGGAGGTCGCGCTGCCGCGGCTCAACGGTCTCCAGGTGGCGCGCGAGCTGCGTAGCCATGCGATCTTCAAGCGCACGCTTCTCGTCGCCGTGGGGCCGCAGGACGCGCTCCGGTTCGCGCGCGATGCGGGCTTCGATGCGCAGCTTTGCAAGCCGGCGGATGCACAGGCGGTCGAGGTCTTGCTCGGCCGCGTGCTTTACTAGGAAGCCGGCACGACGCGCGGGAGGCGGCGCCGGTCGCTATCGCGCCATACGTGCGAGAAAGAAACCCCCGCACGCTGCAGGCGATCGATCGCGGGATCGAGGTCGGCACGCACGACGTACAGACGGCCGAACACCACGCATCCATCGCCGCGCTGGAGCACCGCACCGCCGCGCCGGAACGAGCCCATGGCGAGCTCCGCATCACTCAGACGCCGCGGCGGCTCGCCCGCGTAAATGACCGTTGTGGCGGCAAGCGCGGTCGCCACTGCATCGAGAAGGTTGGTGGCGGACTCGTCGAGCCGCACGCCGGCCAGCCGCGCGTAGGCAATCGCTGCGGCGGCGGGAAGCGGCAGGAATTCGCGACCGGCGCTCATGTACGACAAGTGTAGGGACCGTCCCTGACCCTTTCCAGTCGCGGCGGGTCGAAACTGGCGTCGAACGGCGGCGACGCGGCGTCGAATCAGGCCGCGGTGAGTTTTCGCGTCAAGGCGTTACCAGGGCCCCGCACGAGCATGGCGTCGATATCTTCCGGCGGTACCGGCCGGCTCACGTAAAAGCCCTGGATCTGGTCGCAGCCAAGCTCGCGGAGCAGGCGCACCTGCTCATCGTCCTCCACGCCCTCGGCGACCACGCGCAGGCCGAGCGTGTGGGCGAGCGAGACGATCATCGCCACGATATTGCGCGGGTAACCCGCGTCTCCCATGCGCACCACGAAGCTGCGGTCGATCTTCAGCGTGTCGACGGGAAGGCGCGCGAGGTACGAGAGCGAGCAGAAGCCGGTGCCGAAATCGTCCACGGATACTTCGACGCCCGCGCGCCGCAGCGCCTGCAGCTTGCGCGTGCTTTCGTCGATGTCGTCGACAAGCACGCTCTCAGTGATCTCGACGTCGAGGAGCGGCGCGCGGCCGCCGAGGGCAGAGATCGCGTCGAGCACCGAATCGACGAAGTCCTTTTGCCTGAGCTGCAGCGCCGACACGTTGACGGAGGTGCGCGGGACCTCGAGTCCCAGACTCTGCCAGCGCCGAATGTCCTCCACCGCCTTGGCGAGCGCCCAGCGCCCGGCGGCGAGGATCATGCCGGTCTCTTCCAGAAGCGAGACGAAGCGCGACGGCGGCACCGAGCCGAGCTCCGCGTCATTCCAGCGGATCAGGGCTTCCAGCCCGGCCACCGCGCCGCTCACCACGTCGATCTTGGGCTGGTAATGGAGCGCGAGCGTGCCGTCTTCCAGCGCGCGGCGCAGCTTGCTCTCCATCGCTAGCGATTCGGCGACGCGCGCGTTCATCTCCGGCGCGTAGAACAGGTAGCGGCTGCCGGTCTGCTTGGCTTTGCTGAGCGCAGTTTCGGCGTTCGCGCACAACGCTTCGGTCGATTCGCCGTCGGTCGGAAATACTGCGATTCCGGCTTTCACCGCGACGCGCAGCTCCACGCCTTCGATGATGATCGGCTCGGCGAGCGCCTCGTCGAGCC